>JAHJTW010000101.1 GCA_018829565.1 bacterium
AACGGTGCTTTCGCCCTGATGGAGATGGGGGCCTTCGTCCTGGTCCTGCTGGTCGGTTTCATCTACATCTGGAAGAAAGGCGGGCTCGAATGGCAGTAGACCTCGAAAGCCCCAGCAACTACATCACGACCCGGTTGCGCCAGGCGGTGAACTGGGGGCGCAAGTACAGCCTGTGGCCCTTGCCCTTCGGCGTGGCCTGCTGCGCGATCGAGTTCATGAGCACGGTGTCGTCCTACAACGACATCAGCCGCTTCGGCGCCGAGCTGGTCCGTTTCTCCCCGCGCCAGAGCGACCTGTTGATCATCGCCGGCACCATCAGCTACAAGCAGGCTCCGATCCTCAAGACCATCTACGAGCAGATGGCCGAGCCCAAGTGGGTCATCGCCATGGGCGTCTGCGCCAGCAGCGGCGGTTTCTACAACAACTACAGCACCCTGCAGGGGGCCGACCGGGTCATTCCCGTCGACATGTACGTCGCCGGGTGTCCGCCCACCCCCGAGAACCTCCTGTACTCCCTGACCCTCATCCAGGAACGTGTGGAGAAGGAGGGCCTGGTGCCTTCGTCCGTCCGGCACGCCGGCCGGGTCCAGAGTTGATCACCAGCCGCCAGCCGGGCGCTGTCCGGTAGCGGAACCTGAAACGCGGAGGCGCGCCCCTACTGCCCGGCGGCGCCACGAGGACGGAAAGAGCATGAGCCAAAAGCTGGTCGAGAGGCTGCAGAGGGAATTCGGGGACGAGATCCTCGCCGTCGCCAGCCACCGGGGGGACGAGAGCGTCACCGTCGCTCCCGCCAACCTGCCCAAGGTGCTGGCCCACCTGAAGGACGCCGAGGGTTGCGAGCAGCTTTCGGACGTCGTCGGGGTCGACTATCCCGACCGCGACGAGCGGTTCGAGGTCCTTTACCTGCTCCGGTCCTGGCGCAACAAGCACCGCATCCAGGTCAGGGTTCCGGTGGCGGAGGACCAGCCGGTTCCCACCGTTTCGGGTCTGTACCGCAGCGCGGATTGGCACGAGCGCGAGGTCTTCGACCTCTTCGGGGTGCCGTTCTCCGGTCATCCGGACCTGCGCCGGATCCTTTGCCACCACCAGTTCGAGGGGCATGCCCTGCGCAAGGATTACCCCATCGAACAGGGCCAGGAGTGCACGCGGCCGGAGAACCTCTTCACGGACGCCGACATCGCCCGGGCCGCCCAGCGGGCCACCAACCTCGTCACCCGGGTCGGCGACGCGGCCGACGAGGTCCATCCCAGCGACCTGCTGACGGTGAACATCGGGCCCAGCCATCCGGCCACGCACGGCGCCCTGCGCGCCGAACTCCTGCTCGACGGCGAGACCATCATCGAGGCCCGCACGGAGATCGGTTACATCCACCGCTGCTTCGAGAAGGAGGCCGAGGACCATACCTGGGCCGAGGTGATGCCCTACACCGACCGGCTCAACTACTGCTCGGCCATGCTGAACAACTCCATCTACGCCTCGGCCGTGGAGAAGCTGATCGGGATCGAGGCGACCCCCCGTTGCCAGGGGATCCGCGTGATCGTCAGCGAGCTCAGCCGCATCATCGACCACCTGGTCTGCGTCTGCGCCAACCTCGTGGACATCGGCGCCCTGACCAACTACTGGTACCTCTACAACGTGCGCGAGAGCATCTACGAGTCCCTCGAGAAGCTCTGCGGTTCCCGCCTGACCACCAACTACGCCCGGATCGGCGGCATGAGCCACGACCTGTACCCGGGATTCGCCGACGAGATCCGCCACAAGCTGGGCGAGCTCGACCGGGGCGTCACCGACGTGATGAAGCTGGTCGCCCGCAACCGGATCTTCCTGGACCGCACCTCCGGGGTGGGGGCCATCAGCCAGGCGGACGCCCTCAGCTGGGGCTACACCGGCCCCTGCCTGCGCGCCACGGGGTTGGCCTACGACCTGCGCAAGGAGGCCCCTTACTGGGGCTACGAGACCTACGACTTCGAGATCCCCACCGGGACCGACGGCGACACCCACGACCGCATCATGGTCCGCATGGCGGAGATGGTCCAGAGCCGGAGCATCGTGATGCAGGCCCTCGACCGGTTGCCCTCCGGGCCGGTCGACGTGGACGACGCCCGGGTCATCCTGCCCCCCAAGGCCGAGGTCTACGGGAGCATCGAGGGCGTGATGAACCAGTTCAAGCTCATCTACGAGGGCATCCGGGTGCCGGCGGGCGAGGGTTACGGGTTCGGCGAGGGAGCCAACGGTGAGCTCGGCTTCTTCTGCATTTCCGACGGAACCGGGCATCCCTACCGCATGAAGGTGCGGCCGCCCTGCTTCCCGATCTTCTCCTCCTACGCGGAGATGATCCAGGGCGGCATGATCCCCGACGCCATCGCCGTTCTCGGCAGCCTGAACATCATCGCCGGAGAGCTGGACCGTTGAGGCCCGCGGGCAGGACACGAGGAAGGTAGAGCCCAGATGAACAAACCGGTCGACGCCAGGACCCCCCTGCAACTCTCGCCGGAGAGCGCCTCCAGGATCGAGACGCTCGTCGCGCGCTATCCCACCAGGGCGAGCGCCTTGATGCCCTGCATCTGGGTCATCATGGACGAGCTGGGCCACGTGCCGCCGGCCGGGGTCGCGCTGCTGGTGGACAAGCTCGGGGTCACCCCGGCGCGGGTCCACGAGGTCCTGTCCTTCTACACCATGTTCCGCACCGAGCCCCAGGCCGATTACGTCCTGCAGGTCTGCCACAACATCAGCTGCCACATCATGGGCGCCCGGCCGGTCATCGCCCACCTGGAGAAGCAGCTGGGCATCCGGATGGGCGAGAGGACCCCCGACGGGAAGTTCGCCCTCGAGGGCGTCGAGTGCCTGGGCGCCTGCGGCATGGGGCCCTGCCTGCAGCTGGGCAAGCATCTGTATGAACACCTGACCCCCGAGAGGATCGACGGGCTGCTGGACAGCCTGCGCAAGGGCGTCGTGCCCCGGGCGGACACCGACCGGGAACTGGAGGCATGAGGTGAGCGGGAAGCAGTACAACATCCTGTCGTCCCGGTTCGGGCGCGCCGACGGCCACAAGCTGGCGGTCTACGAGCGGGAGGGCGGCTACCAGGCCCTGCGCCGGGTCCTGGGCGGGATGCAGCCGGCCGAGGTCCGGGAGATGGTCAAGGAATCCGGGCTGCGCGGGCGCGGGGGCGCCGGCTTCCCCACCGGCGTGAAGTGGGGCTTCGTGCCCCAGGGCGCCGAGGAGGTCTACTTCTTCGTCAACGCCGACGAGAGCGAGCCCGGCACCTTCAAGGACCGCCTCTGTCTGGACTACGACCCGCACCAGACCATCGAGGGTACCATCATCAGCTCCTTCGCCGTGGGCGCCCGGCTGGCGTTCATCTACATCAGGGGCGAGTTCGGCTGGCTGATCGACCGGGTCCAGGCGGCGGTGGACGAGGCCTACGCCGCCGGGTACCTGGGCAAGAACATCCTGGGCAGCGGCTTCGACCTCGAGATGCTGGTCCACAAGGGCGCAGGCGCCTACATCTGCGGGGAGGAAACCGGTCTGATCAACTCGGTGGAGGGCAAGAAGGGGCAGCCCAACATCAAGCCGCCCTTCCCCGCCGTCGCCGGGTTCCTGCAGAAGCCGACCATCGTCAACAACGTGGAATCGGTCGCCTCGGTGCCCTGGATCATCACGAGCGGGCCGGCCGCCTACAAGGCGATCGGAACCGAGAAGTCCAGCGGCACCAAGCTCTTCTCGGTCAGCGGACCGGTCAAGCGGCCCGGCGTCTACGAGGTCCCCCTGGGAATCCCCTTCCGGGAGTTCTTCCACGATTATCTGGGGGGCATGGTCGAGGGCGAGGAACTGAAGGCGGTCATCGTCGGCGGCAGCTCGGTCCCCGTTCTGCCGGCCGCCGAGATCATGAACTGCAACCTGGACTACGAGTCCCTGGCGCAGGCGGGCACCATGCTGGGCTCCGGCGGGATGATCATCATCCCCGAGAGCAGCGACATGGTCGAACTCATCCAGGTCCTCATGCACTTCTACTTCGACGAATCCTGCGGCCAGTGCACCCCCTGCCGTGAAGGCACCGGCTGGCTGCACAAGATCGTCAAGAAGTTGAGGCAGGGCGCCGGCACGCCCGAGGATCTCGACCTGCTCGAGCACGTCTGCCAGGGCATGGCCGGCCTGACCATCTGTCCGCTGTCCGACGCCGCGGTGATGCCCATGCGCAGCTTCCTCGCCAAGTTCCGCCCCGAATTCGAGGCTCTCATCCAGGAAACCGCCCCGGTCGGCCCCCAGAGCCGCTGGCCGCGGGGCGAGCAGGAGTGACCCCATGGCCAACCTGACCATCGACGGCAAGGAATACGAGTTCCCCGACGGGACCAGCCTGTTCGAGGCCTGCAGGGAGGCCAGGGGCGAGGCGCTGCCTCACTTCTGCTACCATCCGGACCTTTCGGTCGCCGGCGTCTGCCGCCTGTGCCAGGTCGAGGTCGAAGGGATGCCCAAGCTGACCATCGCCTGCAACACCACGGTGCGCGAGGGCATGGTGGTCCACACGCGCAGCGAGAAGGTCAAGCGGGCCTCCCAGCAGATCCTCGAGATGCATCTGATCAACCATCCGGTGGATTGCCCGATCTGCGACCAGGCGGGGGAGTGCGGGCTGCAGGACCAGTACATGGAATACGGGCTGTACGAAAGCAACGTCACCCAGGCCACCAAGGTCCTCAAGACCAAGGCCAAGGTCATCGGGCCGCAGGTCATCCTGGACCAGGAGCGCTGCGTCCTGTGCAGCCGGTGCGTCCGCTTCTGCAACGAGGTGACCGGCACCGGCGAGCTGGGCATCTTCAACCGCGGGGACCGCGCGCTCATCGACGTCGCGCCCGGCGTCGAGCTCGACAACAACTACAGCCTGAACACCGTCGACATCTGTCCGGTGGGCGCCCTGACCAGCCGCGACTTCCGCTTCGTCAAGCGGGTCTGGATGCTCAAGAGCGCCGACGGGGTCTGCCCCGGCTGCGCCACCGGCTGCAACGTGCGGATCGACCACGAGGGCGGACGGGTGTACCGGCTCAAGCCCCGCCGCAATCCCGAGGTCAACGGCAGCTGGATGTGCGACCGCGGGCGCATGACCTACAAGGCCCTCCACGACGAACGCCGGCTCACCGAGCCCCGCCGGGGAGACCAGGAAGCGCGCTGGGCCGAACTCCAGGACGAGCTGGCCACCGCGCTGGACAAGGGCGCGCTGGGCCTGGTGGTCGTCAGCCCCCACCAGACCCTGGAGGAGATGTACCTGGCCGTCAGGCTCGCCGGGTCGCCGGGCAAGGTCGTTTCCGGTCCCGCGGACGCCGGAATGCGGGAAGGGGATTCCCTCCTTCTGGACGCCGACCGCACGCCCAACCGGGCCGGACTGGGCGTGGTGGGCATTTCCGAGCTGGCGGGGAAGGACCTCGCCGCCGCCGTCGCCGGCGCCAGGGGGACCGTCCTGGTCCTCGGCGGGGATCCCGCCGCGGACGCCGCCGTGGCCGCAGCCCTGCGCCAGCACGGCCGGGTCATCTACCTGGGGACGCACGGGAACGAGACGGCCGGGTGTTCGAGCCTGGTCCTGCCCGGAGCGGCCTGGGCCGAGAAGCAGGGGATCTTCGTCAACCGCCAGGGCCGCTGGCAGGCGTTCCAGCAGGCCATCGCCCGCCCCGGCAACGCCAGGGAGGACTGGCGCATCCTCGCCGAGGCCGTCGGCCGGCAGGACGAGGAGGCCGCCCTGGGCAGCCTCAAGTCCGTGCGGGCCGCGCTCGCCGCGGCCGTCCTGGCCGATCCTTCCATCGACCTGAACAAGCTGCCTGAACACGGGTTCGCGCCCGGGGGTGAGAACTGATGACCATCGTCTGGGAATCGCTGGCCAAGATCGGCTTCATGTTCGCACTGATCATGGGGATGGTCGTCGTCCTGATCTGGATGGAGCGGAAGGGGGCGGCCTACATCCAGGACCGCACCGGGCCGAACCGGGCTGCCATCCTCGGCATCCGCCTGGCGGGTCTGGTGCATCCGGTCGCGGACGTGTTCAAGCTCCTGTTCAAGGAGGACATCACCCCCGACGGGCGTCACCGCGCGCTCTACAACCTCGCCCCCTGGCTGGTGATGACCATCGCCCTGAGCACCTACGCCGTCGTGCCGTTCGGGGACTTCCTGACCGTGGCCGGCCGCCAGGTCCCCCTGGTCGTCGCCGACCTGGACGTCGGCCTGCTCTTCATCCTGGCGATCGCCAGCCTGGGCACCTACGGGGTGGTCATGGCCGGGTGGGCGGCCAACAACAAGTTCACCTTCCTGGGCGGGGTGCGGGCCACGGCCCAGATGATCAGTTACGAGATCAACATGGGCCTGGCGCTGATGGGCCTCATTCTGGTCTTCGCGAGCCTGCGCATCACCGACATCACCGCCGGCCAGGCCGATCTCCTGTGGGGATGGCTGCCCAAGTGGGGGGTCGTCGTCCAGCCGCTGGGCTTCATCCTCTTCCTCGTTTCGGTCTTCGCCGAGACCAACCGGAACCCGTTCGACCTGCCCGAGGGCGAGTCGGAGATCGTCGCGGGCTACCACCTGGAATACAGTTCCATGAAGTTCGCCCTGTTTTTCATGGCCGAATACGCCCACATGGTCATCGGTGCCGCCCTGATCGCGACCCTCTACTTCGGCGGGTACCAGATCCCCTGGCTGCCGCGGCCGGCCCTCGAGGCGCACGCCGGGACCCTGCTGACCGTCAAGCTGGTCGCCGTGGCCCTGGTTTCCCTGCTGATCGCCCTGCTCTTCATGCGCCGGGTCCAGAGGGAGAAGGGCAAGTTCGGGGACGCCCGGGACCGTGAGCCCGTGCTCGGCATGGGGCTGTGGCTGGTCGTGGCCGTCGCCGCCGCGGGCGCCCTGCTGCTGAAGCCCTGGGCCATCGGGCCCGCGGGCGCCTCGGTGTTCGCCAGCCTCGCCCAGGTCGGGGCCTTCCTCGTCAAGCTGGTCTTCTTCGCCTGGCTGTTCATCTGGGTGCGCTGGACCCTGCCGCGGTTCCGCTACGACCAGTTGATGCGCCTGGGTTGGAAAGTCATGTTGCCGCTGGGCCTGGCCAATCTCGTGGTCACCGCCCTTGTCGTCGCGCTCGTCTAGAGCGAGGAGTGCTATGAGCTTCGAAGGTCTGCCCCAGGGATCGGGCGCCAAGGAGAAATCCTTCAAGGAATCCCTCTACCTCTGGGAGGTCCTCCGGGGGCTGGGAGTGACCCTGCGTCACCTCGTGCGCAACATCTTCCACACCGGTGAGATGCCGACCATGCAGTATCCGGAGGAGAAGCGCGTCTACAGCGACCGCTTCCGGGGCCGGCACCGGCTGACCAAGCGGGAGGACGGGTCGCCCCGGTGCGTGGCCTGCCAGATGTGTTCGACGGTGTGCCCGGCCGACTGCATCACCATCGTGGCCGCCGAACATCCCGACGTCGAGATCGAGAAGTATCCCGATTCGTTCGAGATCGACCTGTTGCGGTGCGTCTACTGCGGGCTGTGCGAGGAGGCCTGCCCCTGCGACGCGATCCGCATGGACACCGGAATCTACGAGATCGCCGCCGACAGCCGTGAGAAGTTCGTCGTCGACAAGGACTTCCTCTTGAACAACACCACCGACGGGACGCGCTGAACGGTCGGGTCGAAAGGTTGGACATGGAAGGTATTCTGTTCTGGTTCTGCGGCGCCCTGCTCTTCCTGGGAGGGCTGATGATGGTGGTCCAGCGCAGCGCCGTGGTCTCGGCGGTGTGGCTGGTCTTCGCCTTCGTCTGCGCCGCCGGGATCTTCGCCGTCCTCGAAGCCCCCTTCGTGGCGATCCTGCAGATCCTGGTCTACGCCGGAGCCATCATGGTCCTGTTCCTGTTCGTGATCATGATGCTGCAGGGGCCGGTGCTCGAGGGCGAGGGCAAGCGGATTCCCCTGGGGCTGTGGCCGCTGATCGCCCTGCCTCCGGCCGCGGTCGTGGTGCTGGTGGTCGGCTACCTCCGGCAGCCGCAGAAGACCGGCTTCGCCGGGCCGGTCCCCGAGGGTTTCGGTTCGGTCTCCCACGTCGCCGGGTTGCTGCTCGGGAAGTACCTGCTGGCCTTCGAGCTCATCTCCATCGTGCTGCTGGTCGCGATCATCGGCGCCCTGGCCATCGGCCTGGGGGAAAGGAAACTGCCGTGGAGATAACCCTGACCCATTACCTGGTCCTCGCGGGGCTGGTGTTCCTGACCGGCATGGTGGGCTTCATCGTCCGGCGCAACGCCCTGGTCATGATGATGTGCATCGAGCTGATGCTCTGCGCGGTGAACATCGTCTTCGCGGCCTTCGGCCGCCTGCATGCCGCAGGGGGCGCCCACGTGTTCGTCCTCATGAATTTCGCCGTCGCCGCCGCGGAAGCGGCCATCGGTCTGGCCATCCTGGTGGAGATCTACCGCCGGAGCCGCACCGTGAACGTCGATGACCTCAAAGCCCTGATGGAGTAACGCCGTGGAGAGCCACGCTACCGAAATGATGCTGAGGTGGATCGTCCTGGCGCCGCTGCTGGGGGCGGCGGTGAACGGGTTGCTCAACCGGCGGCTGCCGAAGCAGGCCGCCGGACTGCTGGCCTGCGCGGCGGTGGGAGTCAGCTTCGTCCTGTCGATCCTTTCCTTCCTGCGGCTGGCCGGCATGGCGCCGGAACACCGCCTCCTGACCGACACCATGGCCACCTGGATGGGGCTGGGCAACTTCCAGGTCGACCTGGGGTTCGCCATGGATCCCCTGGGCGCGGTGATGGCCCTGGTGGTCAGCGGAGTGGGCTTCCTGATCCACATCTATTCCCTGGGCTACATGGCCCACGATCATGGCTTCGCGCGGTTCTTCACCTACCTGAACCTGTTCATCTTCGCGATGATGACCCTGGTTCTCGGCGAGAACCTCCTGATGCTCTTCGTGGGCTGGGAGGGCGTGGGGCTGTGTTCCTATCTGCTGATCGGCTTCTGGTTCAACGAGGAAGCCAACGCCTCGGCCGGGAAGAAGGCCTTCATCGTCAACCGCATCGGCGACTTCGGCTTCCTGCTGGGCATGTTCCTGATCGGCGCCGTCCTGCTGCCCCAGCTGCACGAGGGGGAGGGGCTGTTCAGCTTCATGACCCTGCAGCACCACGCCGGTCTCCTGGCCCCTGCGGCGACCGCCATCTGCCTCCTGCTGTTCCTCGGGGCCACCGGCAAGTCCGCCCAGATCCCCCTGTACATCTGGCTGCCGGACGCCATGGCCGGTCCGACCCCCGTCAGCGCCCTGATCCATGCCGCCACCATGGTCACCGCCGGGGTCTACATGATCGCGCGCCTGAACTTCCTGTTCGTGCTGTCGCCCACGGCCATGGCCGTGGTCGCGGCCGTGGGGGCCGCCACCGCGATCTTCGCCGCGACCATCGCCCTGACCCAGAACGACATCAAGAAGGTCCTGGCCTATTCCACGGTCAGCCAGCTCGGGTACATGATGCTGGCCTGCGGGGTGGGGGCGTTCGCCGTGGGGATCTTCCACGTCATGACCCACGCCTTCTTCAAGGCC
>JAHJTW010000102.1 GCA_018829565.1 bacterium
CAACCAGGGCACCGGCGACCTCAAGTTCGGTCTGATCTACATCGATCGATTCACCCACGACGTCACCCTGCGCAGCCTGGCCGGACCGGAAGCCACGATCCTGGACGCCGAGGACCAGGGCAACGTGATCACCATCCCCGGGGGGGAGATCACCGATCCGGAACGGGGGACCTACCGCGCAGCCATCTTCATCGAGGGTTTCACCATCACCGGCGGGCGGGCCACCGCCCAGGAGACCACCCCGGAGGAGGCCTGGGCCGGCGGCGGGATCTCCCTGCACCTGACCGATTCGGTGGTCCGGGACTGCATCATCACCGGGAACCGGGCGACCCAGGGCGGCGGGGTGATCTTCGCCGGCCAGTGCGGCGGCGGCCTGGAGAACTGCGTCTTCACCGGGAACGAGGCGGACTGGGGCGGGGGCGTCATGCTCATCAACAGCGCGCCGCGCATCACCATCAAAGGCTGCGACTTCCGAGGCAACTACGCCGATCAGGACGGCGGCGCCATCTACGTCTACCACGCGGCCTTCACCCTCGAGGACTGCATCCTGGTCGGCAACGAATGCCGCCTGGATGGCGGCGCGTTGTCGGTGGAGCAGTTGAATCCCGGCTGCGTGGTGAGGAACTGCACCCTGGCCGACAACGAGGGCGTGCGGGGATCGGCGGTCCGGATGCCGGACGCATCCTTCCTCGAATTCGACCATTGTCTCATCGCCTTCAATCGTCCCGGAGCGGCCTTCAGCTTCTACCAGGGCAGCAACCTGTCCCTGGGCTGCACGGACATCTTCGGCCACACCCAGAACTTCCCCACGGCGTCCCTCTACGTGGACCTCGGCGGCAATCTCGAGGCCGATCCCCTGTTCGCCGACCGGGACGGCTATGGGCTCCTCGCAGCATCGCCCTGCCTGGACGCCGGATCCTGTGGCCGGATCGGGGCGGCCGCGCGCTGACACCGGCCGCTTGTCCCGGACGGGGAATGGCGGTACTTTTCCTGCCGGTGCGCGCCGCGCCGGCGCCGTCACACCCCGCGGGAGCCGATCATGCCGCTGTTCGAAGCCGAAGACATCAAGGTCGAGATGGACGACAAGGGCTACCTGGTCGACGGGCAGGAGTGGTCCCCGGCGCTGGCCCAGGCCCTGGCCGAGGCCGACGGGCTGGGGGGGCTGACGGCCGATCACTGGAAGATCATCGATTTCCTGCGGAAGTTCCACGGGGCCCAGGGGGCGGCCCCGATGATCCGCGTGCTCTGCCGCGAGACCGGGTTCTCCCTCCAGAGGATCTACGACCTCTTCCCTGACGGCCCGGCCCGGGGGGCCTGCCGCATCGCGGGGTTGCCCCGTCCCGACTCCTGCGTCTGAATCCTCAGGGAGCCGGCTGGCACCGGGGACAGAAGACGGTCGTGCGCCCGGCCACGGTCAGCTTCTGCAGGGTGGCGTCGCAATCCCGGCAGGGCTGACCCGCCCGCCCGTAGATCCGCAGCTTGCGCCGGAAATTCCCCGGCTTGCCCACGAAGTTCGTGAAGTTCAGGAAGGTCGTGCCGCCGTGGCGGATGGCCAGGCGCAACACCTGCTTCGCGCGCCGCAGCACCTCCCGCAGATCCGCCTCGTCCAGATCGCAGGGCCGGGCCAGGGGATGGACTCCGGCCAGGAACAGGCACTCGTCCACATAGATGTTGCCGAGGCCCGAGGCGATGCCCTGGTCCAGCAGGCAGGCCTTGACGGAGGCGCTGCGCGCGGCGATCCGCTCCCTCCATTCGGGCCAGCGCACTTCCAGCATGTCCGGTCCGACGTGGTCGAGGGCGCGGGGCGCCACCCCGTCCTCCACGAGGGTGAGGCGGCCGAACTTGCGGATGTCCCGGTAGTGAACCGGCAGGCCGTCGAAGTCGAAGGTCACGTGGACGTGCTTGTCGGGGAGGTAGCCGTCCAGCACGAAGATCTGGCCGGTCATGCGCAGGTGGATCATCAGGTAGGCGGGAACGCCGCCGCCGTCGGCGAAGTGCAGGATGAGATACTTGCCTCGACGGTGCAGCCCGGTGAGGGTCCGGCCCACCAGGGCCCGGCGGGTCCGGTGCGGGGTCTGGGTCAGGACGCCCGGAAAGGCGACCTGCAGTCCCGTCAGGCGCCGTCCCCGGAGGTTGGTCAGCAGGGCGCGGCCGACGCTCTCCACCTCGGGCAGTTCGGGCATCAGAAACCCCGCGCTTCCTTGATGGCGGCGTAGGCGCCGTTGACGGCGCGCATCTTCTCTTCGGCGAACTTCTGGAAGTCCTCCCCGAGGCCCTTGTTGGCCATGATGTCGGGATGATACTCCTTGGCCAGCCGGCGGTAGGACTTGCGGACCTCGGCGTCCGTGGCGCCGGGCTCCAGTCCCAGGGTGGCGTAGGCGCTCGCGAGGTTCTGTTCGGGGCGGAACATGGCGAGGGCCTCCTGGAAGGCCTGGTCGCCGAGGCCGAGGTCGCGGGCGATGGTGCGGATCAGGTCCTCTTCGGCAGGGTGCATCACCCCGTCGGCCAGGGCGATGCCCACCAGCAGGGTCACCAGATCGTGCAGGCGCTGGGAATGGCGGCCGATGGTCTGCCGGATCTGCGCGGTGAACTCGGAAGATGGGATCGCCGAGTCGCGCGCCTCGTTGAAGATGCGGGCGGCGATGCGACGCTCGTCGGCCGGCATCCCCAGGTTGGTCCTGAGGAACTGGTCGAACGAGGCGACCTCTTCCGGGGTGACCCGTCCGTCCGCCTTGGCCACCTTGGCGGCCAGGCTGATCATGGCGACCAGGAAGATCTGCTGGGCCTGCAAGGGATCGACCCTGCCGCCGGGACGGGTTCCCCAGCCCTGGCCGGGCCGGTTGGCGCCGGGATGGGGGCGGGATCCCCCGTCCAGGTCGATGTTCGAGCCCAGGGCGCCGCCGAGGATGGCTCCCAGCGGACCGAAAAACATGAAACCGAGGCCGCCCCCGATCAAGGTGCCGAGCAAGCCCATGTTCGCCTTCCTTTTCGTGCAATGATCATGGAGTGGGGCGGATCCAGCTGGAACACCGGCCGGGCCGGAATCGCTCCCAAGATAATCCCGGCGGGACATCCATCAAGAGTACTTGCGGACATGAAGATTTATTCAAGGGTCCGGGAACCTCGGCCGATATCGCAGGTGAGGCAGGACCGAGGGGATGGTCCGGATTTCCGCCTACCGTCCGCGCCGCGCCTCCCGGCCGGATCCAACGTGAGGAACGACCCATGCAGATCCTGATCGTGGAAGACGACTTCATCAGCCGCCGCCTGTTGTGCCGCTATCTGGAATCCTACGGGGACTGCGACGTTGCCGTCAACGGCCACGAAGCCGTGGCGGCCGTGCAGTCCGCCCTGGACAGCGGGAGCCACTACGATCTCATCTGCCTGGACATCATGATGCCGGGCAAGTGCGGCCAGGAGACCCTGGTCGACATCCGGAAGCTGGAGGAGCGCAAGGGGCTCCAGGTGGGGCAGGGAGCCAAGATCATCATGACCAGCGCCCTCGAGGACCACGAGGTCATCCGCAAATCGTTCAAGGATGCGGCCGACGGTTACGTGGTCAAGCCCATCGTCAAGCGGAAGTTCATGGATGTCCTGAAGGAAGTCGGCCTGAAGGTGGAACTGGTGGGTTCGGGAGCGGACAGGACCTGATGAGCCCCCAGGACACCCTCACCGCGCCCGTGGAGTCACGGATCTCGGACCGGGAATTCGATGCCGTCCGCCGTCTGGTCTACGAGAACTTCGGGATATCCCTCAGCTCGCAGAAGAAGACCCTGGTGGTGGGGCGTCTGCAGAAGGTGCTCCGGTTGCGGGGGTTCTCGACGTTCGGGGACTACCTCCACTGGGTCCAGGAGGATCCCACCGGGGAAGCCCTGAGCGAACTGGCCGATCGCATCTCGACCAACCACACCTACTTCAACCGGGAGCACGAACACTTCGACCACTTCGCGGGCACGGTCCTGCCTGAAGCCATCAAGCGGAGGACGGCGGCGGGCGACCCCGAACTCCGGGTCTGGTGCGCGGGATGCTCCACGGGTGAAGAGCCGTACACCCTGATGATGCTCATGGTGGAAGCCCTGGCGGGGGCTGGGGCCCGCCTGAAGCCGGTCCTGCTGGCGACGGACATCTCCATGAAGGCCCTGCAGAAGGCCCAGGCGGCCGTCTACCCTCAGGAGGCGGTGTCCAAGCTGCCCCCCGCCCTGAAGAACCGCTACCTGATCAAGCAGCCGGGCGGGCTGTTCCGGGTGGGGGACCCCATCCGCACCCAGGTCCACTTCCGCCGCCACAACCTCATGAACCGGGTGTTCAGGTTCCGCAGCCCCTTCGACGCGATCTTCTGCCGCAACGTCATGATCTACTTCGACAATCCCACCCGGGCCAAGCTGGTCGAGAAGTTCGCCGACAACACGGTTCCGGGCGGCTACCTCTTCATCGGCCATTCCGAGACGATCAACCGGGACGGCGGCCAGTACAGGTACGTCCTGCCGGCCTGCTACCGGAAACCCCTCTGACGTCGCTCCCCTTCCGGGTTTGATTGGCACCAGGTCGGATCTGGCCTATGCTGGCCGGCGGCAGTATTTTGGTGGAGGCCCCGAAACGCCGCATCCACCCGAGGCGAGGGTGCGCCCGATCCGAATCATGAATCCGTTCGAGGAGACGTCATGCCCCTGAGAGCGTTCCTGCCCCCCTTCAAAGACGCGGAAGCCCCCGGTGGCGGAGGCCTGGCCGAACGCGGCGCCATCGACGACCGCTACAAGTGGAAGCTCGGGCGGATCTTCCCCGACTGGGCGGCCTGGGAAAAATGTTTCGCCGAGGTCGAGGCGTCCCTGCCCGGCCTGGCGGCGCGGCAGGGCACCCTGGGCGATGGGGCGCGGCGGTTGCTGGAGACCATCGACGCCATCCACGGTACCCAGCGCCGGCTGGAAACGGCTCTGGTCTTCGCGGGCATGAAGAGCGACGAGGACACGCGCATCGGGGAGAACCTGGCCCGCAAGGGTCGGGTGTCCAGCCTGGCGGTGAAGTTCGCCGAGGCGACCAGCTGGTTCGAATCCGAGCTGCTGGGCCTGGACCCGCAGGTCCTGGAGGATTTCTTCGCGGCGGAGGCCGGCCTGGAGATCTACCGTCACTTCTTCGATGACATCCAGCGGGCGCGGCCCCACACCCTTGACGCCGACCAGGAGGCCTTGCTGGCCTCGGCGGGGTTGATGTCGCGAGGGCCGGGCCAGATCTTCAACGCCTTCGACAACGCCGACCTCCAGTTCGACGCCATCACCGGGGAGGACGGTGAGCCGGCGACCCTGACCAAGGCCCGTTACTACAAGTTCCAGAAATCCCGCGACCGGCGGGTGCGGCAGGACTCCTTCGCCGCCTTCCTGGACGGTTACGGCGCCCTGCGCAACACCATGGCCGCCAACATGGACGCCAACGTCAAGAACCACGTCTTCTTCGCCGGTGCGCGGCGCCACGCGGGCACCCTCGAGGCCAGCCTGCATCCCGACGCCGTTCCGCCGGAGGTCTACCACGCCCTGCTTGACACCGTGGGCAAGAACCTCCCGGCGATCCACCGGTACACCGCCCTCAAGCAGGAGGTCCTCGGCCTGGATCCGCTGCGGGAATACGATCTGGCGGTTCCCCTCTTTCCCGAGGGCGAGTTCAAGTTCACCTACGACGAGGCGTGCGAGGTCATGCTGGAGGCCTTCGCGCCCCTGGGCGAGGACTACGTGCGCACGGTGCGCGAGGGCATGGCGGGCGGCTGGATCGACGTCCACGAGAACGTCGGCAAGCGCAGCGGGGGCTACAGCAACGGCGTCTACGACACGCCGCCGTACATCCTGCTGAACTGGTCGGACCAGCTGGGTGATTCCTTCACCCTGGCCCACGAGCTGGGGCATTCCATGCACAGCTGGCTTGCGGTGCACAACCAGCCGTACGTCTACGGCAGCTACCCCATCTTCACGGCCGAGGTGGCCTCGACCTTCAACGAGCTGCTGCTGATGGACCACCTGGTCCGGACCACCACGGACCCCCGGCGGCGGGCCTACCTGCTCGACTACCACCTGTCCCAGATCAACAACACCGTGTTCCGGCAGACGATGTTCGCCGAGTTCGAGCTGCGCATCCACCGCCTGGGCGAACAGGGCCAGACCCTGACCGCCGAGGCCCTGGGCGAGCTCTACCGGGAACTGCTCGTCAAGTACTGGGGGCCGCTGGTGGACTTCGATCCGGACCGCAGCCCCTTGACCTGGATGCGGATCCCGCACTTCTACTACGACTACTACGTCTACCAGTACGCCACGGCCTACTCGGCGGCGGTGGCCCTTTCCCGGAAGGTCCTGTCCGGGGGTGCCGCGGAACGGGAACAATACCTGGACATCCTGCGTTCGGGATGCAGCCGCTATCCCGTGGCCACCGTGATGCTGGGGGGAGTGGACCTCGCCACGGCCGGTCCCATGGAGGACGTGGTGAGCCTTTTCGGATCCCTCATCGACCAGGCCGAGGCCCTGTACGCCGACCTGGACAGGACCACCTAGCGAGGAGCCCATGCAGAAACTCATGACCGTCCTGCTGGCGACGGCCGCCCTGCTCGGCGCGGCGAGCGCCTCGGCCACCGACCCGCAGGTCACCACGACGTCGGACAACCCCACGGCCGACCAGAACAGCCCCTACCTGTATTCGTCCTCGCTGGGCGACTTCCGGGTGATGATGCCGACCGGCTGCGCCAAGGTGAAGCAGCTCTACAACGAGCAGGACCAGATGGGAGACGACGATCCCGACATCGAGGCGGTGCAGGTGATCGCCGTCACCTGCGATCGTTTCGAGGAGCAGGGGCAGGGCTGTTCGGTGACGGCGTTCTTCAACCTCACCGACGGCAGGGGCGGCCCGGCCGGCCCGAACGAGGTCACCCGGCAGGTGCGCAAGGTCCTCAAGCAGATGGATGCCTGGGTCACGGGCGAGCAGTTCATCAGCGGCGAATTCGCTCCGGGCCGCAATGGCGAGGGCGTCGACGTCCGGGCGACCTCGGGTGACGGGGTCGGCGAGGTCTGGCTGCGGGGCCTGCTGGTCGACGGCGCGGTCTACCTGCTCACGGCCTGGGACGTCGAGGGCGGCCTGTGGGACGACCCTCTCATCCAGCAGTTCTTCAATTCCTTCTCCCCGGGAGCGGAATGACCAGGCGGGCGGCCCGGCTCGGCCGGCCGCCCTCAAAAGGAACAGGGTGTTCATGAACTCGAAACGGATGGCGTATCGGGGATGGTTCTTCGTCCTGGGGGCGATCCTCGCCGCGGCGGGCGCGGCGTGGGCCCAGACGGGGCAGGACGCGCGCGAGGCGGTGGACCAGGCGGTGAAGGTCCGGCAGGAGACCCAGCAGGGTCTGGACGCCTGGGCGGAGGAGAAGGACGATCTTCTGCGCCGCTTCCGCCAGGCTCAGGCCTCGGTCGAGTGGCTTGAGGAGCGCCAGGGGGTGGAACAGCAGCGGGTGCGGGGCCTCGAGGGCCGCATCGCCGAGCTGGAGCGCCGGCTCGGCGAGGCCGACCGGCTCGAGGGCAGCCTGCAGGACACGCTCCAGGTCCTTTTCCATCGTCTGGAGGATTCGGTCGCTCGCAGCCTGCCCTTCCTGCCCGGTGAGCGCCGTTTCCGCCTCGAAACGTTGAGGGATGAGCTGTCCAGGCCGGACATCGCCTCGGCCGAGAAGCTGCGGCGGCTGCTCGAGGCCCTGCAGGTCGAAGCCGCCTACGGCGCGACGGCCGAGGTCTACCAGAGCGAGATCGAGGTCGCCGGCGAGAAGATCTTCGCCGACATCCTGCGGCTCGGCCGGGTGGCCCTGTTCTGGATGACCCCGGACCGCAAGCAGGCCGGGACCTACGATCAGGGCGAGGGGTCCTGGCTGGCCCTCGATGACGGCGGCGTCCGTCGCAGGATCGGACTGGCCATGGAGATGGCCTCGCGCCTGCGGCCGGTCGAGCTCATCGACCTTCCCCTGGGCAGGATCGCCCCCGCCGCGGAGGTGCAGCCATGAGGCGCCTGCTGCCCATCCTGTTGTTGATGGTCTTCGCGGTTCCCGCCGCCGGGCAGGACATCCGCGAGGCCGCGCGCAAGGCCGAGGCCGACCGCCAGGCCGCCCTGCAGGAGGCCCGCGATGCCGAGACCCGCATCCTGGCCGACCGCGCCGCCCTGCTGGCCGAGGTGGAGCGCCTCGAGCGGCGCCAGGCGGAGCTGGAGGACGGCGTGGCCGACCTGGAACGCCGGCAGGTGGAGGGCGCCCGGCGCCGCGACGAGCTGGCGGCCCGGTGGAGCGGACGCGAGCTGGCCTTCCGCGAGATCAGCGGCAACGTGCGCGTGGCCGCCCGGGAACTGGAATCCCTGCTCAAGGCCTCGCCCCTGAGCGCCGGCCGGCCCTGGCGGCTGGAGACGGTGGCGCCCCTGCTGGACACCGGCTACTTCCCGGACATCGACGACATCACGGCCATGGCCGACGTCTTCTTCGACGAGATCGCCCGCGGCCAGCAGGTCACCCTCGCGGCGGGGGATTTCATCGGCCGGGACGGCAAGCAGACCCGGGGGGACGTCCTCCAGCTGGGCAAGTTCACCACGGTCTACCGCACAGGCGATGAGATCGGCTTCCTGAACTGGCAGCCGGACGGGGGGCAGCTCTTCGCCCTGGCCGCCCTGCCGCCGCGCGGCGTGCGGAGTTCGCTGGAGGCGTACCTCGAGGGCCGGTCGGCGGAGGTCCCGGTGGACATGAGCGGGGGCGCGGCCCTGCGCCAGCTGACGCACCGGACCGGCTTCGTCGAGCAGCTGCAGGCCGGAGGACCCATCATCTGGCCCATCGGCCTGATCGCCCTCGCCGCGCTGGTCATCGTGATCGCCAAGATCGTGTTCCTGAACAGGGTGCACGGCAACACCGACCGCATCATGGGCCGGGTGACGGACCTGGCGGCGCAGGGGGACTGGGACGGCTGCGAGAGGATCATGGCCGAGAACGCCGGCAAGAACTGGCCGGTGATCCACGTGATCCGGGCGGGCCTGGGCGCCCGCGGCGAGGACCGCAGCACCCTGGAGACGGTCCTCCAGGAGTCGATCCTGCACGAGCTGCCGCGCATCCAGCAGGGAATCGCCATCCTGGCGGTGCTGGGGGCCGTGGCTCCGCTGCTGGGTCTGCTGGGCACGGTGACCGGAATGATCGACACCTTCCGGGTGATCACCCTGTTCGGCACCAGCGATCCCAAGCTCATGTCCGGAGGCATCAGCGAGGCGCTGGTGACCACCGAGCTGGGACTGGCGGTGGCCATCCCCATCATGCTCCTGCACACGTTCATCAACCGGAAGGCCGACCACCTGATCGGCGACATGGAGGAGAAGGCGGTCCAGCTGACCAACATCATCCAGAAGCGCCGCGCCCAGGAGGAGGCCACCGCATGATGGACCTGGCGTGGCAGGTGCGCGGCTATCTGGCCCAGGGCGGCTGGATCATGGCCCCGCTGGCGGTGGTGTCGGTGGCCATGTGGACGCTGATCCTCGACCGTTACCGGGAATTCGCCGCGTGGCGCCGGGCGCCGGGTCCGGCCGGAAGGCTGGACGCCCTGTTCGCGGAGCGCCGATCGGGGCTGCCGGGCCGGCCGGAGCTCGACCGGGAGATCCTGGCCGAGTGCTCCCTGCACCTGCAGCGCCTGCTGGATTCCCGCCTGGCCGCGATCTCCATCCTGGCGGTGGTGGCGCCGCTGCTGGGGCTGCTGGGGACGGTGCTGGGCATGATCCAGACCTTCGACGTCATCGCGGTGTTCGGAACGGGCAACGCGCGGGCCCTGGCGGGGGGGATTTCGGTGGCCCTGATCACCACCCAGACGGGCCTGCTGATCGCCATCCCGGGGCTC
>JAHJTW010000103.1 GCA_018829565.1 bacterium
CCCTCGAGGGCAGGGTCGAGAACCTCGACTACAAGACCATCCGCTACAAGGGCCACTGCGCCCAGTTCCGCCTGCTGAACGAGCTCGGCCTGTGCGATGCCGGACCGCGCTCCTTCAGCGGCGGGGCGGTGTCCCCCCGCGAGATGCTGGCGGCGGTGATGCAGGAGAAGCTCGACCTCCCCGGGCCGGACGTCGTCCTGCTGCTGGCCGAGGCCGAGGGCTGGGACGAGGACGGCCGCCCGGTGCGCCGCTCCATCCGCATCATCGACCACGCCGATCAGGAGAACGGGATCAGCGCCATGATGCGCATGACGGGTTACCCCGCGGCCATCATCGCCCGGATGCTGGCGGCCGGGGACGTCACCCGCCGCGGGACGCTGAACCAGGAGCTGGTCGTTCCCGCCGACGCGATGATCGCCGAGCTGAGACGGCGGCAGGTCGACGTCCAGGAATTCTCCGGCGATCCCGGGGAGCCGGCATGAGCGGAGGGACCTTCTCGGCCCATCGCCGCTCCATCCTGGCCTGGACCCTGGCGCCCTTGCTCCTGGCCGTGATCCATGGCCTGGCATTCCGGTTCGTCGTCGATGACGCCTACATCTCCCTGCGCTACGCCGCCAACCTCGTGGCCGGGCACGGCCTGGTCTTCAATCCCGGCGAACCGGTCGAGGGCTACAGCAACCTCCTGTGGGTCCTGCTGCTCGCGGGCGGGCTGGAACTGGGGGTCGAGCCCCTGCTCTGGGCCCGGCTCCTGGGCGTCTTCTTCACGGGGATGATGCTGGTCCTGCTGCCCGGCTGCGTCAGACGGCTGGCGCCCGACCACACCAACCGCACTCCCTGGTCCGGCCGCGCGGCCCAGCTGCTGACGGCAGCCACGGGCGCGGTCGGCTGCTGGATGCTCGCGGGCCTCGAGACGCCCCTGTTCACCTTCCTGGCCGTCCTGGCCTGGCACTCGGCGCTCAAGCGGCGGCCGCTGCCCGCGGGCCTGGCCGGGTTGCTGATGGTCCTGACCCGGCCCGAAGGCCCCGCCCTGGCGGGGATCTTCCTGGCGTGGTCCCTGCTGCCGGGGGCAGGCCTGAGGCCCGCCGTCTCCCCCCTGCGGCGACCGATCACCTGGGTGGGACCGGCCATGCTGGTGCTGGGCACGGCGGCGTACTTCCTCTGGCGTCACGCCACCTACGGCTGGTGGCTGCCGAACACCTATTACGCCAAGACCGGGGACCTGGCCGGCCAGCTGCGGACGGGCCTGCCCTACACCCTGTCCTTCCTGCGGGTCTACGGTCCGGCCCTGATCGTCCTGGTCGTCGCGGGGATCGTCCGGGGCGAGGTCCCCTCCCGGGGACGCCGGGACTTCCTGCTGAGTGCGGGGGTCATCCTGTTGTGGTCCTCCTACGTGACCGTCATCGGCGGGGACATGCTGGGGATGTTCCGTTTCTTCGTCCCCATCCTGCCCATCCTGATCGCCCTGAGCGTTGCCGTCGCCACCTCGACCGGCTGGTTCTCCGGGCCGCGCAGCGCCCTGACCGTCGCGGTGATCTTCGGGCTCGCCCTGCTGCCGGGCTCGATCTGGGGCAAGGAGCGGCGCCTGGTCACCGCCCACATGAGCGAGGCCAACCTGGGCGGATGGTTCCTGGCCGGGGACGCCCTGGCCGAGCTGCTGCCCGACGGGGCGACCATCGCCCTGGGACCCGCCGGCTACATCCCCTGGAAGACCGGGGCGGTGTGCTACGACTTCTACGGCCTGGTCGATCCGGAAATCGCCCACATGGACGTCGTCTTCACCCACGGCTACGCCGGCCACGAGAAGACCGACGGGGCGCTGGTTCTCCTCCGGCGCCCCGATTACATCCTGATCGGCAATGTCGACATCACCGGCGCGCCCCGCACCGGCCTCATCCCGCCCCTGGACCGCGAACTCGACATCGTCCGCCACGAGGCGTTCCAGCGGAAGTACGAGCAGGTGTGGATCCCGGTCGCCGGGGGCAAGGTCCTGAATCTCTTCCAGCGGAAGGGCCTCGCCCGCCCGCTGGTGCCGTGACTCAGATCAGACCCTCGGCCAGACGCGACCACCGCGGCGCCCAGTGGTTCCCGCGATCCAGGGAGAACGCCACCCCGAACGCCTTGCCGCAGACGTCCCTCCGCGGCACGAAGCCGAAGTAACGGGAATCCGCGCTGAAGTCCCGGTTGTCCCCGAGCATGAGGTAGCTGTCCGCCGGCACGGTCACCGGGCCGAAGTCGCGGGCGGACCCGCCTCCCTCCTGCCACGCCACCACGTGGCTGCAGCCCGGCAGGTCCTCCTCGAGGAAGATCTTGCCGGCCGCCTCCTCCCCCATGGCGGCCGCGGCGGCGGGCGGGTCGATCATGCGGTAGGCGATCGGCCGGCCGTTGATGATCAGCCTCCCCCCCTGCATGGCGATCGTGTCGCCGGGCAGCCCGACCACCCGTTTCACCAGGCGGGCCCCGTCGGCGGGCGACCAGCAGGTGACGATGTCGCCGCGCTCGGGATCGTCCCAGGAAAGCAGGGAAAACTTCGTGAAGGGAACGTGCAGGTCGTAGGCCAGCTTGTTCACAGTGATCCTGTCGCCGATGAGGATGGTGGGCTGCATCGAACCGGTGGGCACGTCGTTCCAGTCGGCGACCGCCGAGCGGAAGGAGAAGACCGCCAGCCCCATGAGGGCCATGCTGAACAGCCAGCTGCGCGAGAAGCGTTGCCAGACGACGCGGATCTTGCCGGACATCGGACTCTCCCGGGAATCGAGGTGAAAAAGGGACCAGGAGATTGATACGCCCGGTCCCCTTCGAATGTTCCCGGCCCGCCGGGTCAGCGCAGCATCTTGCCGAGGGCGTCCCGGTGGACGGTGAAGCTCAACATCTTCAGCTTGATGTAGTCCCCGTCCCAGAAATAGTAGCCTTTGTGCTCGCCGAGGCGGCTGCTGCGGTTGGAATCCTTGACCAGGTACCAGTCCCGGCCGCCCAGCCGCTTGAATCCCACGAGGTGGACCCCGTGATCGTCGCCGGTGGTCCGGTTCACGATGCGGAACTCCCGGCTGGCCTGGTTGATGGACTTCGAGGGGATGTCCCACTCGGGGATGATGGCCTTGTCATACAGGCCGTCCATGCCCGGCTCGCTGTTGTCCCCGCCGATGGCCACCGTGAAACCGTTCTTCAGGGCGTCCTTGATGATCCTGGAGAAATCCTCCAGCGGCAGGTTCAGGTAGTCGTCCTTGCGGCGCCAGTTGTCGGTGACGTCCAGCAGCACCCGTTCCCCGAAGGGGGTGTCCATCCTCGAGACGCAGGACTCGTAGGCTGCCGGATCGATCTTCAGGACGTCCTGCAGGAACGCCTTCGGGGCGTATTCGGTCCCCTGCCAGACGACCGTTGCGGGGACGGGGCCCAGGTAGGCGTCCAGGATGCCCCGCACGACCTGGAGGTTGCGGTCCAGGTCGGTGATCCCGGCCTCCAGGGCGAACTCCAGGTAGCCCTTCAGCTCCGCGATGAGATCGCGGTGGTCGTGCCGCCCGTCGGCAGCCAGGACCCCGGGATACGCTTCGTGGGTGACCACTCCGTACTTCGCCGCGATCTCCAGGGTGCCGTGATCCTGGCCTCCCTGCTCGACGGGCGTGTGCCCGAATTCCTGCAGGTAGCTGCGGGCCTTCTCCACGTACTCCCAGTAGACGATCCACATCTCCGACAGCTTGACCTCCACTCCGGCCAGCCGCCGGGCCTCGCTCTCGAGCAGGGACACCGAACCGAAGGCCCAGCACGTCCCCGTGTAGTACTGCGGGACCGGAGGGTTGTGCCAGAGGGTGGCGAATTCGGCGGGCGCACGCGGCGCCTCGATCCCGGACCAGTCGATGCGCAGGTCGCGGGAGGCGTTCTTGCGCGCCTCCGCCTCGGCGGCGTAACGGGCGTCCACGGCCGCCCGGATGGAGTCCCGGACCGCCTGCTCGGCCTCGCGGGCCGCGGTCATCTCGTCCAGGACCGGATACTCGTTCCTGGCGCGATAGACGGCATCCTGGGCGTGGGCCCCGGCTGCGACGGTCAGCAGGACGAACAGGAGGAATGAGCGACAGAGCACGGATGCACCTCCGGAATCGAGGCCCCTCAACGGGCCGCCACCAGGAACAGGCCGCCCATCCCCATCAGGGCCATCAGGCCCATCAGGATCAGGTAGGCGATGGAACAGAGGATGACCACGACCAGGGCCCGGCCGATGTTCGTGTAGTCGAGGGCCTGGCGTACCGCGACCGTGAAGGTCGCGATCATCCACAGGCCCGCGACGAGGTTGATCAGCGTGCCGAGCACGGGGATGAAGGCCAGGACGCGGATGACCCCGGGAGCTGCGGCGAATCCGGTGGTCCGCAGCACCTGGCCGATGGAGGACCGGGTCTGGGGTTCCGCCAGGATGGTCGTGCCGATGTAATGGGCCAGGAAGGCCATGACGAACCAGCCCACCAGGGCTGCCAGGGTGCCGCCGACCAGGCCGACCGGACCGGCCACCCCGGAGCTGCCGATGCCCGCGGCGACGGAAGAGAGGACCACCACGCCGAGAGCCTGGGGCAAGGTGCTCTCGTCGTTCTCAACTTCCTCGTAGAGGGAGGCGTCCAGCCTTGCGGCCCGGATCATGCGGTCGAGGATGCCGGCCATGGGAATTCCTTTCGACGAAAACTGCGATCGGGGGCGGGACCACTATAGGGCAGGGCCCGCCCGGCTGGCAAGGCCTGCCGGCGGCCGGGATACGGCGGCCCCGGCCTCTTGACACCACCCCGCCCCCCCCGCTAATCTCCCCCCTCCCTGAGCCGGGTTCATCCGGTCCGCTGCGATTCTGCGGGCATAATGGCCCGGCCGAGGTCCCAACCCGCCCAAGGAGCATCCCGTGGCCCAACCCCGTGGACAGTGGAGCGGCAGACTCGGTTTCATCCTGGCCGCTGCCGGCAGCGCCGTCGGTCTCGGCAACCTCTGGAAGTTCCCGTACATCACCTACGAGAACCAGGGAGGGGCCTTCGTCCTGGTCTACATCGCCGCGATCGCCCTGGTGGGGCTGCCCATCATGTTCGCGGAAATCATTCTCGGCCGCCGCAGCCAGCTGAGCCCGGTCGGAGCCTTCAGGAAGCTGGCGGCAGGACGCCCCGGGGGGAGTGGCTGGTGCGCGGTCGGCTACCTGGGGGTGGCCGCCGGGTTCATCATTCTCAGCTATTACTCGGTGGTTGCCGGCTGGACCCTGCGCTACACCTGGATGGCCCTGTCGGGCGAGCTGGGCCGGCTGGCGGCCGAACCGGGGGCTCTCGACACCTTCTTCGGCGGCTACGTCGCCGACGGCGGCGCCCAGTTGCTCGGCAACGGGCTGTTCATGGCCACCACCGTCGCCGCGGTATTTTTCGGAGTCAAGTCGGGGATCGAGAGGGTCGCCACCTTCCTCATGCCGATCCTGATGGTGATCCTGCTCTCCCTGGCCGTCTACGCGGCGACCACGCCCGGTTTCGGCGCCGCCATCTCGTTCCTGTTCCGCCCGAATTTCGGGGAACTCACCTCCCACGGATTGCTCGAAGCCGTCGGCCATGCGTTCTTCACCCTCAGCCTGGGCATGGGCGCCATCGTCACCTACGGCAGCTACATGGGCAAGGAGACCTCCATTCCGGTATCCGGCCTGGCCATCGCCGCCCTTGACACCATCATCGCGATCCTGGCCTGCATCGTGATGTTCTCCATCATCTTCACCTTCGACCTGGATGTCACGAAGAGCGCGGGGATCCTCTTCACCACCCTGCCTGCGGTCTTCTTTCAGCTGTCGGGAGGCGGCTTGCTCGCAGCCTCGTTCTACATCCTGGTCGCCTTCGCCGCGCTGACCAGCACCATCAGCCTTCTCGAGGTGGTCTCCAGCTTCTCCATCGACGAACTCGGCTGGTCCCGCCACCGCGCGACCCTGACCATGGGCGCTGCGATCTTCCTGTTCGGCATCCTCAACGCCCTCAGCCTGGGCGCCAACGACGCCCTGACCTCCCTGAACGTCTTCGGGGATACCCACCTGGGCGTCTTCAACAACCTGGATTACCTGGCCTCGAACTGGCTGCTGCCCGTCGGCGGCCTGCTGATCGCCATCTTCACTGGTTGGATCCTGTCGCCCAGGGACACGCTCGCCGAGATGGAGACCGGCCATCCCGGCTCCAGGTCCTGGTTCCCCGGCTGGCTTGCCCTCATCCGGTTCGTCTCGCCCCTGGCGGTCGGCGCCATCATCTTCAGCATCATCTTCCTGGGGATGGAGTACCAGTAGGCCCGACCGCCCTCCCCGCGCCCTGATCACGGAGGATCCATGTCCGAGTCGCACCATCACGCCATCGCCGCCGAGCTGGGGGTCGCCCCCCGGCAGGTGGCCGCCGTCGCCGCCCTCCTGGACGAAGGCGCGACCGTCCCGTTCATCAGCCGCTACCGCAAGGAGGCCACCGGCAGCCTCGACGAGGTCGCCATTACGGCCATCCGCGACCGGCGCGAGCAGCTCGCCGACCTGGACAAGCGGCGCGAAGCCATCATGAAGTCCCTGTCCGAAAGGGAACTGCTGACCGACGAATTGCGCCGGAGCATCGCCGCCGCCGGAACCCTGGCCGTCCTCGAGGACCTCTACCTGCCCTACCGGCCCAAGCGGAAGACGCGGGCGAGCGTGGCCCGCGAACGGGGCCTCGAACCCCTGGCGGCCTGGCTGCTCGAGGAAGCGGCCCTGCCCGCCCACCAGGCGGGCCGCGGCGATCCTGCGGAACGGGCCGCGGCCTTCGTGGACCCGGACAAGGAGGTTCCCACCGCCGAGGACGCCCTGGCCGGCGCGCGGGACATCATCGCCGAGATCGTCAACGAGGACGCGGCCGCGCGCGAAAGCATGCGCGCACTTTTCCGCAACGAGGGCGAGGTCCGGTCCCGCCTGTTGCGGGGCAAGGAGCAGGAGGGCGCCAAGTTCAGGGACTACTTCGAATTCAGCGAACCGGTGCGGCGCATCGCCGGGCACCGGGTCCTGGCCATCCGGCGGGGCGAGCAGGAGAAGATCCTGGCCATGACCGTGGAACCTGCAGCCGAGCGCGCCGTCGCCCTGCTGCAGCCCCGGTGGGTGAAGAACCAGGGATCCGCGGCCCGGCAGGTCGCCGAGGCGGTGGCCGACGGATACCGGCGCCTGCTGTCGGTCGCGATGGAGACGGAGCTGCGCCTGGAGCTGAAGAACGCGGCCGACGCCGAGGCCATCGGGGTGTTCGCCGCGAACCTGCGGGAACTGCTGCTGGCCCCTCCGCTGGGCGGGCGGCGGGTGCTCGCCCTGGATCCGGGCTTCCGCACCGGCTGCAAGCTGGTGGTCCTCGACGCCAAGGGGGACCTCCTGCACAACGACACCATCTATCCCCACTCGGGCGCCGGTGGCGCCGGGGAGGCCGCCGCCAGGATCCGGACCCTGGTCGAACGCCACCAGGTGGAGGCCGTGGCCATCGGCAACGGGACCGCCGGCCGGGAGACCGAAACCTTCGTCCGCGGCCTGGGCCTGCCGCCCGCGGTCGTGGTGATCATGGTCAACGAATCCGGAGCTTCGGTGTATTCGGCCAGCGAGGCGGCCCGCGCCGAGTTCCCCGACCACGACCTCACGGTCAGGGGCGCCGTCAGCATCGGCCGCCGCCTCATGGACCCCCTGGCCGAACTGGTGAAGATCGATCCCAAGAGCATCGGCGTGGGCCAGTATCAACACGACGTGGACCAGAAGGCCCTCAAGCGCAGCCTCGACGACACGGTGATGAGCTGCGTCAACGCCGTCGGCGTCGAGGTCAACACCGCCAGCGCCCAGCTGCTCGCCTACGTCTCCGGCCTGGGTCCCCAGCTGGCAGGCAACATCACCGCCTACCGTGCCGAGAACGGACCGTTCCGTTCGCGCAGGGATCTGCTGAAGGTGCCCCGCCTGGGCCCCAAGGCCCTCGAGCAGGCCGCCGGCTTCCTGCGGATCCGGGACGGCAAGAACCCCCTGGACGGCAGCGCCGTCCACCCCGAACGGTACGGCCTGGTCGCGGCCATGGCCGAGCGCGCCGGACTCGCCCTGCCGGAATTGATCGGGAACGAGAAGGCCGCCCGGGCCCTGCCCCTGGCCGAATTCGTCAGCGACGAGGTCGGTCTTCCCACCCTGCAGGACATCGTGGACGAGCTCTGCAAGCCGGGCCGGGATCCGCGGCGGGAGTTCGAGATCTTCAGCTTCGCCGCGGGGATCGACAAGATCGAGGATCTGGAACCGGGGATGCGGCTGCCGGGCATCGTCACC
>JAHJTW010000104.1 GCA_018829565.1 bacterium
GGCGAAAAATTCGGCTGCCCGGTCCACGCGTTCCATCTAGTCCCCGAATCCCGGTTCGCGCCAGTCGGCCTCCAGCAACCCGATCTCCAGGGCCATGGCGACGGTGGTCTGGGCCCGCTTGACCACCGGGGCGTCGATCATCTTGCTGCCCAGGCTGACCACGCCCAGACCCTGACGCTCGGCCTCCTCGAAGGCCAGGACGATCCGCTTGGCCTTGTCGATCTCGGCGGCGTCCGGGGCCATGGCCTCGTGCACCACCGGGATCTGGCGGGGATGGATGCACCCCTTGCCCACGAAGCCCAGGGATTTGGCCTCGACCACCGAGGCGCGCAGGCCCTCCATGTCGTCGACGTCGCTGAAAACGGTGTCGATGGGCTGGACGCCGGCGGCCTTGGCCCCGTTGACCACCTGGCAGCGGGCCCAGAAGGACTCCCGCCCCTCCAGGGTGCGCTGGGTGCCGATGTCGGCGGTGTAGTCCTCCAGACCGATGGCCAGGGCGACCACCTCGTCGCAGGAGGCGGCGATCTCGTAGGCCTTCCAGGCGCCGAGGGCCGATTCGATGATCGGCATGAGCAGGACCGGCTCGCTGCGCCCGGAGGCCCGGGAAATGGCGGCGATGCGGTCGGCGACCGCGACGACCTGTCCGGGGTCCTCCACCTTGGGGATCAGGACCAGGTGCACGTTGTGGGGGACGATCCATTCCAGGTCCTCGAGCCCCCGCTCGCCCTGGTTGATGCGGACCATGCGCTCGCTGCCGTAGAAATCGACCGCCCGCAGGGCGTTGCGCACCAGGCAGCGCGCCGCGTCCTTCTCGGACGGGGCCACGGAATCCTCCAGGTCCAGGATGAGCCCGTCGGGGCCGTGCAACCCGGCGTTGATGGTGAACTTGGGTTCGTTGCCGGGCAGGTAGAGGCGGCTGCGGCGCAGGCGCTCGGGCCGGGCGCCGTAGGTGCAGTGGTCCTTCAGGGGCAACAGGAAGGGCGAGGCCGGATCGTGGCCGGCCCTGCGGACGGCCGTTTCGAGCCTCGCCGCCAGGGTGAAGGGCAGGGCCCCCTGGTCGTCCACCGTGACCGTCGCGTGGGCGATCCCCAGGGCCTCGCATCCCTCCTTCATCAGGGAAACGATCCTGTCCCCGTACATCCCGGCGACCTTGCTCTGCAGATCGATCCGGATCCCCCCGGCGGTCCTGATCTCCACTCCGATCCAGCAATCGGACCGGACGGCGGGGCCCCTCTTGCCCGCCTCTCCCATTCGCGGCTTTTCGGCCATGCAGTCATCCGCCTTGTTGGCGCCCGTCCCGGGCATCCGGCCGGCGGCGATTCTCCGGCCGGCCCCCCGGGGCCTGGCAAACTGGTCCCTCCAGGAGGAAACGAGATTCACCGAATGATGGTGCAGGGGACCGGGCGTGGCAACCCGGGAAATGCCCCAAACCCCTGATTTCCCGGCGGAAAAACCTGCCCCCTGCCGACGGGGGATAACATGGGGTGTATCCTTCGGGACACGATAAGGCAAAAATCTGACAATTATACAACAATATTTCTGTCAACGAGTTAGACCGGAAAATCGGGCCTCCGTGGTCCGGTTCTTCTCCTGGTGGGTTGTGGATAACTTGTGGGCAACTCTGCCCGATGGGGAAAAAAACCCGGCCCCCTCGGGAGGGGGCCGGATTCCTTGGGGAATGCTCCCGAAAATTAGCCTTTGGCCAGTTCCTCGATCACCGAGGCGAACAGTTTCCAGATCTTCTGGACGGAACTGATCTGGACCTTCTCGTCCGGGGAATGGGCCCCGCGGATGTTGGGCCCGAAGGACACGATGTCCAGGTCCGGATACTTCTCGGTCAGCAGCCCGCACTCGAGCCCCGCATGGATGGCCAGCAGTTCCGCCTCGCTGCCGAAGACCTCGGCGTACTGCTTGCGCGTGGTCGCCAGCAGGCCGGATTGCAGGTTGGGCTTCCACCCGGGATAACCCTCGGGCTGGGTGACTTCCGCCCCGGCCAGGCGACCGATGGCGGCGTGCTGGGCGACGATGCCGGCCAGGGCGCTCATCACCGAGGAGCGGCTGCAGCAGACCATCCGCACCCGGGCCCCCTCGGTCTTGACCACTCCCAGGTTGCTGCTGGATTCCACCAGGCCGGCGATGTCCCGGCTCATGGCCAGGACCCCGTTGGGGATGGCGGCGACCAGGTCGAGGACGGCCGCGCTGCTGGCCTGGCTGAAGCACCGGGGCGCCTGGACCGCGGAGACCTGCCAGGCGAACCCGTCATCCACCCCGGCCAGTTCCTCGGCCGCGATCCTGTGCAGGCAGGCGTCGACTGTCTGCTTGAACAGGCGGCCCTGCTCCTTGGCGATGACCACCTTGGCCTCCGCCTCGCGGGGGATGGCGTTGCGCATGCTGCCGCCGTTGATCTCGACCAGGCGCAGGTCCATCACCGCGGCGGCGGCCTGCAGGGCCCGGCCCAGGATCTTGATGGCGTTGCCGCGGCCGGTGTGGATGTCCAGGCCGGAGTGCCCGCCCTTGAGCCCCGAGACGACCACGCGGCGGCCCGCTGACTCCTTGGGCGAGCGGGCGGTCCGGTTCTTGAGGACGTACTCGGTGTCCCGGCCGCCGGCGCAGCCGATGAAGATGGCCGTGTCCTCCTCGGAATCCAGGTTGATCATGCGCCGGGCGGAGAAGAACCCCTTCTCGACGTTGGCGGCGCCGGTCAGGCCTCGCTCCTCGTCGACGGTCAAGAGGACCTCGATGGGCCCGTGCTTGACCGAAGTCTCCTCGGCCAGGGCCAGGCCCATGGCGCACCCGATGGCGTTGTCGGCGCCCAGGGTGGTCCCCTCGGCGGTCACCCAGTCGCCCTCGATCTTCATCCGGATGGGGTCGGTGAGGAAGTCGTGCTTCGTGGCCGCGTTCTTCTCGCAGACCATGTCGACGTGGCCCTGGATGAGCACCGGAGCTGCCTTTTCGGCGCCCTTGCTGGCGGGGATGGAGACCAGCAGGTTGCCCACGGCATCTTCCTTCCAGGCCAGTCCCAGACCGTCGGCCCAGCCCTTCAGCGCCCTCATGACGCCCTGCTCGTTCCCGGAGCCGCGCGGCACCCCGTTCATCAGTTCGAAGATCCTCCAGACGGCGGCGGGCTGAAGCTTGTCGAGTTTGCCCATGGTCACTCCTCGCAGGGTTTGGCGGCCGGCAGGCCGGGGGGTCAGGGGTCGTAACGAAGGATGAGCCCCCACAGGCCCGCCGTGTGGATGATCCCGCACGGGTCGGCGGCGAGGGCGTTGAGGCGATCGTAACGGCCGGTGTCCACCAGGTTCCAATCGGACCCGTCGTAGTGGATCACCACGCCGCTGTAGCCGGCGGCGTAGATGCCGCCGCGATGGTCGCCGGCGATGGCGAACAGGCTGAATATCGTTCCACTCGGCTGCAGCGTCCAGTCGGCGCCCCAGCGATCGGGAATCCCGTTGATGATCAGGCCGTCGGTGCCCACGGCGAAGACCTGCCCCGAGGGGTCGCACCAGACGTCCTCCAGGGCGGTGCCGGTGCCGCCGTCCTGCCGTTCCCAGACCACGCCGTCGAAATGGAGGATGGTGCCCCCGAGGCCCACGGCGTAGATGTCCAAGGGGCTGAACCCGTGGATCGCCGCCAGGGACATCGAGGTCGGGTTTTCCATGACGTCCCAGCTGCGACCGTCGAAGCGCACGATGGTCCCGCCCGAACCCACCGCGAAGACCTCCTGGGGGGAGACCCCCCAGACCCCTTCGAGGTTCGCTCTCGACTGCAGTTCCCAGATGGACCAGGGCCTGCCGTTCTGGTAGCGGATGATGACCCCCCCGGAGCCGACGACGAAGAATTCCTCGGCGCTGACGCCCCAGATGTCCGTGTAATCCACGCCGGGCAGGTCGGGGGCGATATCCTGCCACCCGTTCCCGCTGGACTGCAGGATGACGCCGCCCTTCCCCACAGCGAAGACGTGATCGCAATCGGGGGCGAACACGCCCTCGAACCAGTGCGTGCGGCCCTGGTTGAGGATTTCCCAGGCGGGATCCGAGAGCTTCATCACCAGGCCGTTGTAGCCGGCCACCAGCAGGGCGCTGTCGCTGTCGTCCCACATCCCGTAGAGATAGGCCCCGCCGGCGATGGTCTCCGGGCTCCAGATCCCGCCCTCACGGGTCAAGTAGGCCCCGTTGGACCCGATGGCCACAGGAGGTTCGCCGGGCAGGCCGCGGACGGCCCACAACCGCTCGCTGGTGCCGGATTCCTCGGCCGTCCAGGCCTCGCCGTCGTAATGCAGGATGGTCCCCAGCGAACCGACGGCGTACACGTCGCCCGGCGAGTAGCCCCAGATGCAGTCCAGGGCGTTGGTCGTGCCGCTGTCCATCGGCGACCACGCCTCGCCGTCGTAACGCAGGATGACGCCGTCGCGGCCCGCCGCCAGGACCGGACCGCCCGGAAAGCCCCAGACGCTGTAGAGCGTCGCATCGACGCCGCTTTCCATCCGCCGCCATCCGGACCCGTCATGGTGGAGGATGAGCCCGTCCACCCCGACGACGAACACGTCGTCCGGCGCCCGGCCCCAGATGCCGAGCAGGTCGTCGTAGGTGCCGACGAATTCGGGGGTCCACTCCGCCCCGTCGAAGCGGTGGCAGGTCCCGCCTTCACCGACGGCCAGGACGTCGTCGGCCGCCGAGCCCCAGACGCCCCGCATGTTGTGGAAGTACTTGAACTGCCAGCTGGACCATTCCCCGTCCCGGTAACGGCGGATGGATCCCCTCTCCCCGACGACGAAGAAATGGGAGGGAGAGATCCCCCACACCGCCCTGTGGGTGTAGTCGGGGACCAGGGCCTCCGTCCAGACCCCGGCGGGGGCCGACTGGATGACGGTCGGATCGTCGTCCCCGCACCCTGCGACCAGGAGGGCCGCCGCCAGCACGAGGACGGCGCCCACTGTCCTGAAGACGCGGGAACGTCCTGCCCGTCTGAGGAGGGACTTGGCGGGATGTCTTGTCATGGGCGTCCTGGGCAACCCCTGAACCGGTTCATTGCCGGTCGGTTCATTGCATGCGATCGTCGGTATCGGGCGGCCCCATTGTATCACATTCGCGGGGCGCTCCGGCATGATTAGATTGAATCCACGTTTCCGCTCAGCGACGGGCGAGGAGGGGCGAGTCGCCGACGCTCCAGTTGCCCCGTTCGACCCTGCCCTGACCCGCCGGCAGCACCAGCCAGCTGTATTTTCCGTAATGGCCGAGGCGGCCCGCGAGCCCCTCGAGCCGGGCCGGCGCCCCGCAGAGCACCACCAGCACGGTCCGGCCCGGCCGGCCGGGATCGGCGGCGGCGAAAACCAGGTCGAATTCCTTCAGGCTGTACCGCTTGCCCCCGAGCACGACGGTCTGGCCGGCCACCACCAGATCCGCAGGCAGGAGGGACTTCAGGACGTCACCCGCCGGATTGACGACCACCGCCGCATCGCCGGAGGCCGGAATCGCGCCCCCGGTCTCGAAGGGGACCTCGGCCCTCTCGGCGAAAACCTCGGCGAACCGGCGGCCGGCTGCCACCAGATCGGGATCGGCGGCCCCTGATGAGAACACCACTTCATCCGCTCCCAGCACCTGGCGCAGGGTGGGCTCGATCTCCTCGGGATGCAGGCGCCGGAACAGGTCGCACCCCGGATCGACCGCCAGCTGCCGCACACCGGCGACCGGCAGGGTGAACGTCGCCGAGGCCTCCGTCAGAGGCAGGACGTGTTCCTGCTCGCCGGCGTCCCCCGACACCACCACCGGAACCTGCAGATCGTAGACATCGCCGGCCTGGATCAGGCGGAAGGAAACCTCGTCGCCCCCGAACTCGACGTCCGCCAGGGCCAGCTCGGGCGCACCCGTGCGGCGGAGCCACTGGTCGGCGAAAGCCCCGAGGTCCACGCCGCCGCGGGCGCCGAAGGCGGCCACGAAGTCGCTCCAGGCGGCAGGTCGGTACTGATGGTCGGCCGCCACCTGCCGCAGGGCCGCCAGGAAGGCTTCGCGCCCGATGAGGCGGTCCACCATGTGGAAGACCATCATGCTCTTGCCGTAGCCGACGGCGCGGGTGGCGCCGCTGTGCCGGCTCTTGAACTCGCTGAGGGGGAAATCCTTGGCCGGATCCTGGACGTAGCCCGCGTAATCCTTCAGGACGTTGCGCCGGTAGTCCAGGGCGGCCTCCGGCGATTCCAGCTCCTTGTAGTGGTAATCGGCGCACCAGACCGTCAGGCCCTCGCACCAGTTGCCCTGATCGGTGTCGACGAACACGGAGTTGCCCCACCAGTTGTGGGCGATCTCGTGCCCGAAGCTGGTGTAGGGGATGAAGGGCAGGCGCAGCACCTGGCTGCCCAGCAGGGTCCACGAGGGCATGCCGTACCCGGTGGGGAACCAGTTCTCCACCGTCGCGAACTTGGCGTAGGGGTAGGGCCCGATCATCTCCTCGTACATGGCGATGTAGGTCCGCGTGCGCTCGAAGTAGGTCTCGCGCAGAGGAGCATCATCCTCGAGGAAGAAGGTGTAGCTCACCAGGTCATCCCGGATGGGGTCCTCGTGCACCACGAAGCGGTTCGCGATGAGGCTCGCCCCGTCGCTGGGGTGGGTGGTCGTCCAGCGGGTCGTCAGACGGCCGCCCTTCTCCGCATGCAGGATGCGGGCGCCCTGGGTGACGGTCTCGAAACCCGCCGGGGTGTCGAAGGTGAGATCGAAGACGGCCAGGCAGTCGGGGCTGCCGGCCAGCCAACCGCTGCCGGCGGAGAGGTAGATGCCCTCGTCGCCGATGGTGGCGGTGATCTCCCCGCCCACGTTCTCCCGGGAGAAGACGACGTCCTCCACGGACTCGAAGAACCGTCCGGAATAGACCAGCTTCAGGTAGCCGCCGCTGCGGGACAGGCCCATCGGCTGCGTCGCCAGCTCCTGATAGGGCCCGTCCTCGTCCTCGGCCTCGCGGATCACAACGATGGGGTCGAGCATCTGGTGATCCACCCGCCACATGGCCTCGACGTTGAAGCCCCGCCCCAGCCGCAGATGGTCCAGTCCCCCGGGGACCATGAGTTCGTCGATGATCCGCACGGTGTGGTTGACGACGTCGAACTCGGCCGTGACCTCGTGGGTGATGACCGGCCGGTCGGCCGCCGGGGCGCTGGATGCGGCCAGGACGGCGACCAGGCAGAGCGCCGGGGTCAGGCGAGGGAATCCGGTCTTCGGCATGGCAGCCTCCGGGA
>JAHJTW010000105.1 GCA_018829565.1 bacterium
TGGCGCTCAAGCTGAGCGTGCTGCCCAGCGACCTGGAGGCCCGCAAGCTGCCCGAGCTGCAGACCGATCCGGTCATGCTCAAGAGCACCGAGCAGATCGCCAAGGGCCGGCTCATGCCCATCGTGCCCGAGATGCGGGCCATCTGGGACACCATGCGTCCCGGATACCAGAGCGTGATGAACGGCGACCTGACCCCGGCGGAGGCCGCCCGGTCCATGCAGAACCGGGCCGTGACCATGATCGAGAGGATGCGCGAGTGAGGCTGCTGCGCCCCGAGAACCGGCTGGCCTTCTGGTTCATGCTGCCCGCGGCGGTGGTGCTGCTGGGGGTGGTGGCGTACCCCTTCCTCTACAACGTGTACGTCTCGCTGACCAACTGGAACATGTACAACTTCCGGAATCCCGAGCTGCGCGGCTTCATGCACTACGGCCGCATCTTCATGGAGCCGGACTTCTACCACATCTTCTTCAAGACCTTCGCCTGGACCGCCATCAACCTGGTGTTCCACTTCACCCTGGGCCTTGGGGCGGCCTTGCTGCTGAACCGCAAGCTGCCCGGTCGCAACATCTACCGGGCGTTGCTGATCCTGCCCTGGGCCGTGCCGCAGTACATCTCGGCGCTGACCTGGCGGGGGATGTTCAACGTCGAGTTCGGGGCCATCAACCAGCTGCTGGCCATGATCGGGGTCGAGCCCGTCGCCTGGTTCGCCAGCGAGGGGGCGGCGTTCTCGGCTGCGGTGATCACCAACATCTGGCTGGGATTTCCGTTCATCATGGTGATCGCCCTGGGCGGCCTGCAGAGCATCCCGCAGGAACTGTACGAGGCGGCCCGGATCGACGGGGCCGGCGCGGGGCGGCGGTTCTTCAACATCACCCTGCCCATGCTCAAGCCGGTGCTGATGCCGGCCCTGGTGCTGGGCACCATCTGGACCTTCAACAACCTGAACGTGATCTGGCTGGTCACCGACCAGGGCCTGCCCGCCGACAAGAGCCACATCCTGGTGACCTACGTCTACAAGGCGGCGTTCTTCTACTACCGATACGGGTATGCGGCGGCCTTCAGCGTGTTCATCTTCCTGGTGCTGGTGGTCATCGTCCGGGGTTACGACCGGGTGTCGAAGCAGGAGGCCTACTGATGGCGCGGCCGGGCAAGGTGCAGGCGGTCTGGACCCAGGTCTGGGTCCATGCGCTGGTCTGGTTGTTCGTGATCTTCTCGGTGTTCCCGGTGCTGCAGGTGGCGGGCATCAGCCTGCGCCCGGGGGACCAGCTCTACTCGCCCGACTTCGAGTTGGTCCCCGCGGACGCCACCCTCGAGGCCTACCGGGCGATGTTCACCGAGAAGCCGTTCTTCCTGTGGATGCGCAACTCGCTGATCGTCTCGCTGGGGACGGCCCTGATCGGTGTGGCCCTGGCCAGCCTGGGCGGGTTCGCCCTGTCCCGGTACCGGTTCAGCGGGCGGGGGGCGGCCCTTCAGGGCATCCTGATGACCCAGATGTTTCCCGCGACCATGTTGCTGCTGCCGCTCTATCTGATGATGCGGAAGTTCCATCTGGTGGACACCCTCGCAGGCGTGATGGTGGCCTACGTCGCCACGGCCTTGCCATTCTGCATCTGGACCATGAAGGGCTACTACGACACCATCCCCGTCGACCTGAACGAGGCCGCCCTGATCGACGGCTGCAGCCCCCTGCAGGCCTTCGTGAGGGTGACCCTGCCCCTGAGCGCACCCGCGCTCGTGATCACCGCCCTGTTCTCGTTCATGACCGGCTGGAGCGAGTTCATGGTGGCCCGAGTCATGTTGACCAGCCGGGAGCTGGCGACATTGCCCCTGGGCCTCGAGTCGCTTTTCACCACCTACCAGACCGAGTGGGCGAACTACGCGGCGGGATCGCTGCTGGTGAGCGTGCCGGTCGTGGTGCTGTTCCTGGTGCTGAACCGGTACCTGGTCAGCGGGCTGACGCTGGGGAGCGTGAAGGGGTAGGGGGGAGTTCGAGTCCCACTCGGATTGAAAAAGGATGGGTGACTTGTAGTCCTTCTGTGGAATTTTCAAGGAAATATTTTTTTCGAAGCAATGGAATCATAGAGGAGGGTAAATAGCAATTTCAGGGGATGAAATTCCCCATAAGCGAATTTTTAAGGCTTTTAAACTGGCGGGATATCTTCAAAGGAGGTTGGCAGTGAAATTTCTTTCAACTTGGGTAGCCCTGTCACTTATTTTGGGACAAGAAGGGGTTGCAATTGCTTACGATTACAAACTCCCACCAGGAATTTCGAGATGGGGAGAAATGTCCGCCCAGGATAGGTTTATCGCGACCAAAATCCCTGTGAATGAAATCGAACAAATGTCGCCGGAGGAAATTGTAGATGCCTGTCTAACCTACCCATTTATCTACGGGATTTTTGCCTGCGATAATAAATTAAGTTGCGCAGATTATCTTGTAAGAAATTCTTCGGCATTTAGTGCTCTCGAGGGAAATAGGGAAAACTGTATTGCATTTCTTAATCAATATTATTCAAAAATCGGGGAGTATACTGAAAATTCCAATAAAAGGGAAATTATTAAGTTGGGAATGACAGTTTCGGTTATGGAGTTAATTCTGGCACGGTCTCAAGTTTTTCAGATGTTACCACTGGAGGAAAATTTGAAGCTATTAAAATCAGCTTCAGAACCAATTAGCAGACACGACGACCCGGCAGGAGAAAAGCGCGAAATCAAAACCCTCCTTATGGGAAATGTTGTTAAATTCCTTCAAAATAATTCGAAATCAATGGAAGTCAAATTCTCGGATAAATCCTCCCATTTTCTTGCCACGGGGACAGGGTATTCACCGGAATTATTTGATGAAATTAGAGTTTTAGTTCTAGCTTACTTTGATAATGAGGGTTGAATTTACCCCATGATCGCATATATCCGAGCATTCGGAAGAACGGAAAAGTTTAATAGACGGCTCCAGACATGGCATTCTGCGGTTACGCCGCCAGCAATAACCCTGGCAAAGGAAGCCGTCTTTCATGCATCGAGAACAACACCGCAACCGACATCGTGGCCGACCTCACCATCGAGGCGGTTCTTCCCGACGGGACTTCGTACCCGGTGATGGAATTGCCGGTGGGGGTGCTTGCAGGGGCATCCGTACGGACCCGGATCGGCGTCGCCCAGGAGGTGCCTGCCGCGGCCCCGGCTGGGACCTACACCTACCGGGTATCGGCGAGCCTGGGGGACACCCTGCTGGTGGACACGGCCGAGCTTCGACCACGGTGGCCTTCGAGCTGCCCGCCGCAGGAACGGTGAGCCTGCACGTCTTCGACCTTCAAAGCCGGCTGGTCAGGACCCTCCTCAGCGGCGAGGTCGTTCCCCAGGGGCGCCACGAGGCCGTCTGGGACGGCAGGGACGGCTCCGGCCGTCAGGCGGCCAGCGGGACGTACTTCTTCCGGCTCGAGGCTGGGGGGAAGGTGGAGACGAAGCGGGCGATTCTTGTGAAATGACGGCCAGCCGGCGGCCAGAGGTCGTTTAGGGGGTGAATCTCCACAATGGCCTCCCTCGCCCATGGCCGCTGGCTCCCCTCCCTCCTGCTGGATGTGGTATACTTTAAGACGATATACCATGACATCTATCCCAGCCCCGGGGGGCGAGCCATGTGGAGTTCTCTTCCAGCTATTTTCCTCCCTAAACGACTCCTGCTGGTTGCCGCCCTCTGCCTGGCACTTTCGACGATGGGGTATGGGCGGACCATCACCGTGGAGCGGGACGGCACTGGGGAATTCATCATCCTGCAAGAAGCCCTGAACGCTGCCGCTGACGGTGACACGATTCTCATAGGTCCTGGAGAATACACAGAGATGTACAAGGTAAAATATCCCGGGTTGGGCTGGGAAGTTGATGTTGTGGGGGATATCAAGGTTATGGGATTGACCATAATTGGAGCTGGTCCAGACCAAACTTTGATAGGCCCGGCTATTCAAAACATAGATTATGCCCGAAGCACTCCCAATTGCTTAGTTATGCTGGAAGGTACAAATTGCCGAGTAGAAGGCGTAACCCTGAGAAACGGTTTTGATGGTCTCTACGCGGGATATGCAGAAGTTAATGTCAGTAATTGTCGTTTTGTGGACAATGCCCGCTCTTCTACCTTTTATAGCGTTGGGGGGGGGGGAGTTGTCAGTTCCAATTTTGGGACAAATTTTATAGGAGCCCAATATCATATTGGGTTTTTGGCGAATGGGGCTGGCGTAACAATAGATAATTGTAATTTTAGCAGCCCGGAAACGGAGTTTGGGGTTCTAGTCAATGGAGCTGACGATATTTTCGTCCAGAACTGTGTGTTTTTTGGGGTAGGAATTGGAGTTCAGGTTTCTGCAGGGGGAAGTTGCAGAGTTGCCAATAGTAATCTCGATTGTGAAAAATATGGAGTCACCGTTACCCCTGCGGCTACCAGGTGTGAGATCCACGATTGTGAGATTTCAGGGGGATGGGCGGCGGTCGCGGCGGCCAATGGTATCCTCCTGGCTTCGCAATCCGTTTTTGTAGGTGGAATTTATACAACACTATATTTTGAGAGCTCACTGGCAACCGCAATTTCTGATTGCCACATTTTCAAGGGTACGGCGTCCAATTCAGTATGGTGCGTTCAAAGTTTAGATGCGGGCCAAATCCAGCATGATCTCCGGAATAACTTTTGGGACACGGATGACCCTTCGGTGATCGAGTCCTTGATCCTTGACGTCAACGATGACCCGAATATCCATGCCGAGGTTCTTTTCGAACCGTTTGTGGGCGGCCCCATTGGCGAGGAGAAAACCACTTGGGGGGATCTGAAGGCAATGTGGCGGTAGTACCCACAGGGGCGCCAGTAGGCCATGTGCGACGGCCGGGACGCCTCCGGCCGGCAAGCGGCCAGCGGGACGTACTTCTTCCGGCTCGAGGCTGGAGGGCAGGTTGAGACGAAGCGGGCGGTTCTCTTGAAGTGACAAGGTGTTAGGACGTTTTGGCCCCGAAAACACCTCTCTTTTCCCGAGTTCGCATTACGGTCCCACCCGGGGAGAGTGCTATAATCCGACCCGCCCCCTGAAGGCAGTCTTGAAGTAGAGCAGGGACTGTCCCAAGCTACCGGGTTGAAGGTCTTCAGGTCTTTCACCCAGTATCGAGGAGGCAGCCCCCATGTCCAATAAAGCGGCCCGTTCCGGCCCAATCAAGCCAGATATCGTCGTTGTGGGGATCGATGTCGCGAAGCGACGGCATGTAGCGGCCATCCGGCAAATAGACGGCCGGGTCGCCAGGCCGTTCGGTTTCGGGAATGATCGGGCAGGCTTCGAGATGCTCGTCGGGCGCGCTGAGGCCGCCGTGAGAGCCAGCGGGGCGCGCCGGGCCTATTTCGCCCTCGAGGCGACGGGCCACTACGGGCACGTCCTGCAGCAGTACCTGCTGGACCGGGGTTTCGTGGTCATCGGGATCAACCCGGCGCACACGAAGAAGATCAAGGAGGTCTTCGATGGTTCGCCGGAGAAGTCGGACGCCAAGGACGCCGTCCTGATTTCCGAGTTGGCGGCGCAGGGTCGAGGTCGGCCGGTCTTTCAGCCCGAGGGCGTTTATGCAGATCTGCGACGGCTGGGGAAGCTGCGGGAGCAACTGACGAACGAGCGGACGCGATGCCTGAACCGTTACACGGGCTTGGTGGATCTGGTTTTCCCGGAGTTGGTTGACTTGGTCTACGATGTGACCTGCCCAACGATCCGCAAGTTGTTCATGGAGTTCCCGACGGCGGAGGCGATCGGCCGGCGACAGTACCGTGTGATCGGGCGCCGATTGCGGGACTGGAGCATCGGGCACTTCGACGCGGCGCGGTGCCGGGCGATCCACGAGGCAGCCCGGACCAGCGTCGGCATGCGTCCCGGCCTGGACGCCTTTGCCCTTCAGATGCGCCAGATCCTGTGCTCCCTGAAGTTGGTCGAGTCCCAGATTGCGGAAGTAGAGGCGGCCCAGACGGCGCTGCTGGCCCAGGTCCCGTACGCCGGGCATCTGATAACCATCCCGGAAGTTTCGACGGTGACGGTAGCGACGGTGCTCGGCGAAGCGGGAGACCTGCGGCAGTACTCGACTGCGGAGGCGTTGATCAAGCTGGCCGGCCTGAACCTGTATTCGATCTCGTCGGGCACGTTCCAAGGGCGGACGCGGATCAGCAAGCGAGGGCGGCCGCTGCTGCGACGGATTGTCTTCCTGGCGGCGTTGCGCATGAGTAAGGAGGGGCGGCCGCTGGCGGAGTTCCATGGGAGATTGGGGGAACGGTTGGCCAAGCCGCAGGTGGCGGTCGCTGGCGCCCGCAAGCTTCTGCGGATGATGTATGCGTTGGCGCGAGACGGCGTCGATTTCCGAGAAGAGATGCTGGCGGTCAAGCGGAGCGAGGCCGCCTGAGGACGAGTTGGGCGGGCGGATGCTCGCAAATTGGCATGAGGCGCTTCCAAAGAGTGACCTTGACGGGGAGAGTTCATGCCGCCCGCCCCACACCCGCAGAGCCGGAATGAAGCACGTCGGAGGCGCCCGGAGTCGGCGACCTTGCAGGTAGGTAGCGCGGGGCCGGGTGCGTCCATATGCAGTCGAGAACCTGGTGGCTTGACGGCCGGGTCGGGTTAGAGTAGCCAAATTTCTTTTAGGGCAAAAGAGAGGGCGGGTCCAGGGGGCTCGCTTTTTTCGTTGGTACAAGTCGTTGTTGCAAATGGTTATGCGGAGACGGGGCGCTGGTTCGGCGCGATTCTGAGAGCCTGCTGGTTAACACAAACGGCCGAGTTCTCGCCGGAAATCCTCTGCGATTCTCCGTTTTCGTGCCCGCGCGATGATGTATCGTGCGGTCAGGCTGACCTCGATCACGAACCCAACAGCCTCATCTTGACCACCTTAAATTTGTATTCGTTGGGAGACAACGGCTTGCGCGGGCGCTGTAGATACGAAAATCTCAGGTTCGTCGGAATTTCATACTTTCGGCTGTCTCCTCGGGGTCGGCGAGCCCCTTCATTCTGAGGTTTCGCAAGATCGCGAACTGGTCCTGGGTGACTCCCAAGCGTCGGCCAGCCAATCCCCCAAATCCCGATTCCCATTGAATTCGCCGAACGATTTGTGATATCCTGTCAGTCCTCGCCCGGGGGATCTAATCAGGGACGACCCAAAGGGGGACCTACCGGCCTCCAACATCCATGCTGTGCTTAGAATTGTTTCCTCTGCGGCCGCTGCGCGGGCGTACTGTGCGCGGCAAAGGATGTGTAGGCGGAGTCAATGGGAGGTTGTGGGTTGTGGCTATTAAAGTGTATGCACTCCTGGCAATAATCGGTCTCCTCGCGCTCTGTGTGCCGAAATACAGCTTTTCGGTAACAATAACCCAGCTAACCGACGACGGTGGCAAAGACCCGGTTTGGTCCCGCGACGGCACTGACCGCATTGTCTACCACACAGATTATCACGTCTTGGTAATTACGCCCCTCGGTGGTGAGCCCTATGAGATCACGTCCTACTATTCCGGTATCCTACTATGGGGTCCGTCCTGGTCCCCGGACGGCGGGCGAGTTGCATTCTATACGCTGAAGGACGGTTCGGGGATCGTTGTTTCCGGGGGAGGGGCGGCTAGCGATTCAACCGCGATGATCGTTGGTGCAGGGCCGGCACAGAGTCGTCCGTGCTGGTCACCAGTGGCGGATGTACTCGGGTTTGACATGTATTCCTCTGGATCGCAGGAGATTTTCGTTTGTCCGGTTCAGGTCGGGGGCATCAGCGAGCGTGAACAGATCGTATCTTCACCAGGATCCAGCCGCTTATCGTGGTCGCCCGATGGCACCCAGATTGTATTTGAGAGAGATAGTAAATTATACGTCGCCCAAACGGACGGAAGCGATAGCCCGCGGCTGTTGCTCGAGATTAAGGATCACAGCCTGTTGTATCCAGACTGGTCACCGGACGGCCAGTTGGTGGCCTACACGGAGGTTTGGGGACGCAGTCCGAACACACATTATATCTTAAAGGTGATCCCAGTCATGGGTGGAACCCCCACTGTGATCATTCCCGATACCAGCACGAAGATTCGCGGCCCGACATGGTCCGAGAACGGCCAACACCTCGCCTATTTCAATGATACCGGTATCATGCTTGTTGAGAATCTACCGCCGCTATCGGACGTCCCTGACGCCGGGGCAAATCCTGTCGTCCTTTCCCACGTGTGCTACCCCAACCCATTCAATGCGGCAACGGACATAAAATTCGAGATCGCAGCAACCTGCCATGTTACCGTCGATATCTTCAGCCTTTCCGGACGATTGATAGCTAGACTCCAGGACCGTGTGCGGTCTGCCGGGCCGCACACGGTGTCTTGGATGGGTGATGGGGCCGGTGGTCAGCCGATTCCTTCGGGTACCTATTTTTACCGGATCGTTGCCGGTGAAAACGCTGTGACGGGACGGATTACCTTGGTGAAATGATATGGCTGCGGCGGTTGCGTTGGTCGTGTACTGCGACCAGGATGGAGTCGGTCCTGAGCAGGAGGGTCCAGCCGAGCCAGTGGGACTCACATAACGGAGGCTCCGGAGAACCCGGGGCGGTTCATGGAGTCGAACATGAAATGCGCACACCCGACTCACTTGATATTCATGGTGGTCATTACTCTTGGTTCCCTTGCTTTAACCCCCCCTGCATCCACGGCTACGCTTACCGGTGGACCCCACTATGCAGGATCCGGTGACATCCCAGGCGGCGTAGGCACGAGCAGGCAGAACATCTTCGTGGCTTCCGAAGCGATCGATATGGGATCCGCGCCCCACGTCGAACTCGACGGAAAGTTCTTGGGCAACATGTCCGCGGATGCTCCCTCGAAGGCGATCGGCGCGACGTCGGAA
>JAHJTW010000106.1 GCA_018829565.1 bacterium
CACTGGCAAGCGAGCGATTACCAGGCCGAGGGCCTGAACGGGCACGGTCCCGGCAACCTCGCCGCCTGGTGCGGGGAAGACTTCCCCTCCTGCGGGGCCACCGATGAACCGGGCGGATACGGCGACTCCTACCGGGATTTCCTGGTCTGGTCGGCCCCGGTGGCGAGTCCCGACCAGCCCTGCACGGTGACCATCGGTTGCCGGTTGAACTACGACGTGGAACCCGGGTACGACTATGTCCGGGTGGCCGTCGCCCTGGCCTCCGAAGCGGTCCATGTCCTGGCGGAATTCGACGGCAAAGCCGCCGACGTTCCTCTCGATCTCAACTTCACCTATCTGCCCGGCGATTACGTTGGTCCGGGCGCCGACGAGATCGTGGTCATGTTCCTGGTGTGGTCCGACGGAGGCTGGTCGGACGAGGACTGCAGCTGGCCCACCGTGGGCGCCTGCCAGATCGACGACGTCGGCGTGAGCCTCAGCAACGGCGGGACGGCCATCTTCGACGACTTCCAGGACGGCACCCTCGGCAACTGGAACGTCGAGCTGACCACGGGGGTCGGGGACTTCGCCCAGCTCTGGTCGGGGCTCGATGACCTGGATCCCTGCGCCTCGAACTCCTCGCCCCAGGTCGCCTTCATCGACGACGGCCTGGTCGTGCCCTGGGTCGGGCCCTCCGAATGCATCACCTGGTGCTACGGCCCCTCGGGTTACGTGGTGAACACCACCGGGGGACGCCTGGGTGGGTGGTACGATGACCTGAATAACGGCGTCGAGTCTCCGGTGATGGCCTGGCCGGGACCGCAGTACACCGGGGCCCTGGTGGACTACACATTCTACCAGCACATGCCTGACTTATTCGGCCAGTCGGCGGTTTGGAGCACCTGGGCCGTCCGTTCGACCGCCTCCGCGGATCCCGCCGACATCGAGGATGCTCCCTGGGAACTCAACCCTTACTACTACGGGGGTCCGGAGTACCGGCGGGTCAGCCACGACGTGACCGCCCTCCTTGAACCTGGCCTCCGGTACTTCCAGGTGCAGATAAAGGCCAAGCAGTTCACCTGGAACTGGAGCTTGGGCTGGGCCGTGTTTGACGCAACCCCCGCCCCCTACTTCGACAACGTCAGGGTCACCGCCTTCGAGCACGGCGGCCCCTACATGTCCGCCAGCGAGATCTCACTGGCCCAGGACAACTTTCCGGCCGGCGGGGTCATCGACGAATCCACCCTGGGCAACAACAGCGTCCGCTTCGACATGGCCTACAACATCGCCGCCTATTCGCAGATGATCAACCAGCCCGGTGACTCCCTGGTGGTCGCCATTCGCGCGGCCCGGGTAGGCGCCTCGGTGGAGTGGCCCCGCATGCACTACATCCTGAAGCCCAATCCGATGTTCGATCCCTACCGGAGTTCCGGCCTGCCCGCCTCCGGGGTGGTCGACGGGTATCTCGTGGGGGAGGGCGGGGACCCTCTTGCCGGAGGATACGCCTTCGACTTGCCCGATACCGGCTTCATGTTCCCCGGCGACGTGATCCACTACTTCTTCTCGGCCCAGGAAAACCTGCTGGGCGACCTCCGGACCTCCCTCCTGCCCGCGGACACCACCGGGTTCGCCGACTTCACGGACTTCATGTCCTACGATCCGGTGTTCACCATGAGGGCCCTGCCGACCATGCGGAATCCGGGCGGTTCCCTCGACTACGCGGACCATCTGCTCTGGTACGACGGCGACCTCGGGGGACTGGACAAGTGGTGGCTCGCGATCCTGAATTCCTCCCTTGACTACAATTCCTCGGTCGACGTCTACCGGACCCAACAAGCGAGTTACGGCGCGGGGAACGGTCTCGGCGGGCGCGCCACGTCAGCCCAGCTGAACCACTACGACACCATCCTCTACGACAGTGGAATCTACTCCGCCAACACCCTCGGGGTCGGTTCTGGGTACGACCCCAGCCGGGACGTCCAGGTGCTGGACGAATGGCTCGCCCACGGCGGTCACAATCTCCTGTTGACCGGCAACGGTCTGATGGGCGACCTGACAATCAGCGCGGACGGTGTGGCCTTCAACGATCAATGGATCGGGGTCACGGTCCATCCGACCTCCCTGCAGGACCTCATCCATAACCAGGATTCGCCCGTGGCCCAGCCGATCCCCGGCAATGGGGTGTTCGATTCGGCGGACAGCTGGCTGGTGTACGGAAGCTGTCCTTCTCCCGCGTTCTTCTCCGCGGTGGAAGCGGCCCCGGGCACCGAGCGCCTGGCCGAATACCTGGACCCAGGCCGCAACGACGGGTCCTACCCCTACGCGGCCGCCACCCGCCGCATCGAACCGACGGTCTCCAGCCAGGTGGTGCTGTTGCCCTACTCCCTTGCAACCATCTGGACCGATCCGGGCGCGGCCAAGGCGATGCCAGGGATGCCGGTGCGTTCGGTGGTCCTGATCGACATCCTGGAAGCCTTCGGCAACTATTCGCCCGGTTTCCCGGCCGACGTGCCCGCTGCGGGCACATTCACGGCCGAGGCCTGGCCCAATCCCTTCAACCCGAAGGTGAAGATCAGCTACACGCTGCCGGTCGCGGGCGAGGTCACGGTGCGGGTCTACGACGTGAAGGGGCGTCTTGTCCGGGAGCTGAAGGACGAACCGGCTCCCGCCGGCGCGG
>JAHJTW010000107.1 GCA_018829565.1 bacterium
ACAGGACCTGGGCCCGGCGGGCCGCCCGGAGGTGCCGGAACAGTTCGGGGGTGGTCAGGCCATCACCCTGCATGATGACCTCCAGGAGGAACTTCGGCACCGGATAGGGGCCCAGGAGGTGGGCGGCGAGGGACAGGAAGTTCGCGCGCAGGCCCTTGCCCACGGGCTGCCAGGATTCCAGGCTCCTCACTCTCGTGATCAGGATGATGGCCAGGACCGGTTCCATGATGTCCGGCGCCAGCAGCCGGGGCCGCCGGTCGGCCAGGTCCTGGATCACGGCGCGGGTATGGGTACGCTTGCCCAGGTTTTCACGCCAGGGGTGGGTGTGGAGGAGCGTCCAGGCCTCTTCCACCCGCCGGGACGGGGCGGTCGCGGGCGGCTTCCCGAGGGTCCGCGCGAAATTTCTGGCGATCCTCTCCTGTTCGATCAGCGAACGGCGTTTCTTGTCCCGGGTCCGGGCCTGATCCTCGATGGACTTCTTCCGCATGGCGGCGCGCCGGGCCCTGGTGAGCCCTTTCTTCCCCTGGTTGCCCATTCGATTTCCTCCGCACAGCTGGGCATCGGCGCGCCGAGGCGCCGGATGCACGCAATCGTGTCCGGGCGGAAAGACCGGGCTGGACGGGAAATGGCGAGGGAACGGGAACCGTCCGGAAGAGCTTATCCCGCCGTGATCACCAGATCCACGGTCCGGCAGGCGCAGGCCTGTCCGCCATGTAGCTCTGGTCTCTGGGGAAAATCGATCCTCGGCACGGTTCACCTCCTCGGCGTGGAGCCGGGTGGGGTGGGAAACGGGGCCGGATGGCCATGGGAGGATTGTAACCCAGGGCCCAACCCGATGTAAAGTCCCACGGGGTTTTGCCGATGATTTGACCTGGAATGATCGATACCGCCGGCCCTCGGCGGGGGGGTACTCCAAGGGGAAATCCATGCGCCTGGTCACCCGCTCCGACTTCGACGGTCTCGCCTGCGCCGTCCTCCTGGTGGAGGCCGGCCTGGTCGACACCTATCTCTTCGTCCATCCCAAGGACCTGCAGGACGGGAAGATCCCCGTCTGCCGCAACGACATCCTGGCGAACGTGCCCTTCGTGCCGGGCTGCGGCATGTGGTTCGACCACCATGCCAGCGAGCACGAACGGCTGCAGCTGGTCGCCGACAAGGACTACATCGGCTCCAGCGTGATCTGCCAGAGCTGCGCCCGGGTGATCTACAACTACTTCGGCGGCCACGAGCGATACGCCAAGTTCGACCGCAGCGGCATGATGGAGGCCGTGGACCGGTGCGACAGCGGCCAGCTGAGCGTCCAGGAGATCCTCGACCCGCGGGGCTGGGTCCTGCTCTCGTTCATCATGGACCCGCGCACGGGCCTGGGCCGGCACCGGGGCTACCGCATCTCCAACTACCAGCTCATGCTGGACATGATCCAGTACTGCCGGCGCCTGACTCCCGACGAGATCCTGCAGCTGTCCGACGTCCAGGAGCGCACCGAGCGTTACTTCGAACAGGAGATCTCCTACACGGCCATGATCCACGAGAATGCGCGGGTCAAGGGGAACCTCCTGATCATCGACCTGATGGACGTCCAGGAAATCATGGTCGGCAACCGCTTCAAGGAATACGCCCTGTATCCCCAGACGGACGTGTCCCTGCGCATCATGCGGGGCAAGGATTCCGAAACCGTGGTCTTCACCTGCGGCCACAGCATCCTCAAGCGCACCTGCACCGTCAACGTCGGCGAACTGATGCTGCGCTACGGCGGCGGCGGCCACACGCGGGTCGGCACCTGCCAGGTGCCGGCGGCCTACTGGCAGCGGGTGCGGGACCAGCTGGTGGCCGAACTCACCGCGCTGCCCGCCTGGGTCCGGGCTTGACCCCTCCGTCCGGTTCTCCCTAAGGTCCAGCGGCCAGGGAACCTGAACCGGACAGGGGGAGTCCATGCGTTCATCCGACCGTTTCCGCCTCATCTTCATCATCCTGATCACGATCATGACCGCCGCGGGTCGGCCCCTGCCGGCCCGGGCTCTTGCCGGACGGGTGGATCCCGGGGTCGAACTGGTGTCGATCATCTTCCGGCTGGCGGGCAGTCCCGAGTACCTGGACGCGCCCGACTCGCCATACACCCGTGCGGTGGACGCCCATTTCGGGACTCTGACCGACCATGCTGCCGTCCAGCGGGCCAAGGAACTGCGGGCCCTGGCGGGTATCTCCTACGACGCCGTGGCGGAGATCGCCCTGTACCTGGATGCCGACCGGGACTTCGCGCCGTCGATGCCGCTCGCTCCCCGCCCCGGGAGCCTGGACGAGCGCTGGGTGGGACCGACGGCTGCGGACTTCGCGGTCCTGGCGGGGGATTTCGCCCGCGACGGGGATTTCGCCGGATTCCGCAGGCGGTGGGAGGGTTTCTACGCCGAGGCCGCATCACGTCTGGATGGGGCCCTGGGCGGGAACGACCTGGAATCCTGGATCACCTCCTTTTACGGACCTCACGACAGGACCGAATTCATCCCCGTGGTCGGGCTTCTCACCGGCAGACACAGCTATGGTCTCAGGGTGGATCTTCCTGGGGGCCGCAGCCGCGTCCACGCCATCCAGGGCGTCTGGTCCGTGGACGAGGCTGGGCTGCCCCGCTTTCCCGGGGACACGGCCGCCACCCTGGTCCACGAGTTCAGCCATTCGTTCGTCAACCCGGTCGTGAACCGGAGCCTGGATGCTCTTCAGGCCGCCGGCGAGCGGATCATGCCCCGGGTCGAAGGGGTCATGCGCGATCAGGCGTACGGCACCTGGGAGACCGTGGTCTGCGAATCCTGCGTCCGGGCGGCGACGGTGCGCTTCCTCGCCGAGACCCAGGGCGAGCAGGCCGCCCGGGACGCGGTCGCCCGGGAAAAGGCCCATGGCTTCCAGTGGATGCCGGGGCTTGCCGACCTGTTCCGGGGCCCGGACGGCCCGGACGGCGCCGAGGGGGCCTTCGCCTCCTTCTTTCCCCGGGTCGTCGTTTTTCTGGACGACTACGCGGCGGGGCTTCCCGCCGGGCCCGCCCCCGTGCCCCTGGGCAGCATCAACACTGCCTTGAACGCCTTGTTGACCGGAGACGGAGTGGTCGTGGGCCCCGGTCCGGAAGCGGGGCCGGGAGGGGCGGCGGCGACGGACTACGTCCAGGCCGTCCACGGCAAGTTCTTCGCGCCCAGAGGCGTCGCCCTGGTGACCGAGACCGATCCCCCGGATCCGGTTCTCGCCGATGCCGGCGGGATGATCCTCTACGGGACCCCCGATTCCTCGCCCCTGATGGCCCGCCTGTTCAGCGCCTGGGGGATCGCCCTCGATGAGGCCGGAGTGGACCTGTGCGGCCGGCGCATCGAGGCGTCCCCGCCCCTGTTGATCGCCGCCTTGCCCGACCCCGGCCGCGAGGGCCGGACCGTCATCGTCTACGCCGCATCCTCCCTGGATCTGCTGCCTGGCATCAATAACCTGTACCACGGGCCCACGGGCTGGGTGGTCGGCCTCGGCGGGGGACCGGGGAAGCCGCAGGCCGCCGATTCGGGGGGATTCGAGATCCACGGGGGAATACTGAAGGTCACTCCTTGAAAGCTGGCACTGACGGAATGACCGATGAATACCGTCCTGCCTGGCGTTTCCAACTGGAGCTGCTACGATGGTGCCCGCTTCGCTCCCGTTTCGGAGGTGCCAGACCGTGTTCGTCAAGGTTTCATTGCTGCGTCCGGTCCTTGCGGCGGTCCTGCTCCTGCTGACCCTCGGGTCGTCGGCGGACGGGTCACCCGTCGGCGAGAGGCTGCGTCATCGGCTCGAAACCGCCGACGGGCCCGAACAGATCACCGTCGGCGAGGATCTGCTCCAGTGCGAGACGACTCTTCGCCGTTTCTACCAGGAACGTGGTTTCGCTCCGGCATGGGTCCGGGATGCTTTCCCGCTGGCGGATCTGGATTCACTGATTGCGGTCCTGGGGACGGTCCGGGATGAGGGTCTCGACCCCGAGGATTACCACTTCGGCCACTTGAAGAGGCTGAGGGAACAGGCCGACCCGGAGAATCGGGATGGTGGCGGCAACGGGGCACTGGTCGACCTGGACCTGCTGGCCACCGACGCCTTCCTGCTCGGCGCCTCCCATTTTCTTTCCGGCAAGGTCGACCCGGGGGACCTCGATCCGGAGTGGGTGGCCAATCGCCGGCAGGCGGACCTGGCGGCGCTCCTGCACCAGGCACTCAAGGAGGGCAAGGTGGGCGAGGCGTTGCGGGGCCTGTTGCCCCCCCAGCCCGGATACCGGCGACTGCGCGCCCTGCTGGGCAGTTTCCGTCGCCTGGCCGAGGAGGGCGGCTGGCCCACTATTGAGGCCGGACCCAGGCTGGAACTCGGGTCCCGGGGGGATCGCGTCATTCAACTGAGGAAGCGGCTGGCGGTCTCCGCTCCGGGTGGGCTGTCGCCTCTGGCCGATCCGGACAACCCCGTCTTCTCGGAGGATCTCGATCTGGCCGTCCGGGAATTCCAGCGGTCGCTCGGGCTGGACGCCGACGGGGTGGTCGGTCAGTCCACCCTGCAGGCGCTGAACGTGTCGGCGGCTGAACGGGTCCGGCAGATCGAGGTGAATCTCGAGCGATGGCGCTGGTTGCCCCAGGATCTGGGTCGACAACACATCCTGGTCAACATCGCCGACTTCCGGCTGGACGTGCGACGGGACGGGCAGGTGGAACTGACGTTGCCGGTCATCGTCGGCAAGCAGTACCGCCGCACCCCGGTCTTCAGCGCGGACATGACCTACCTGGTGCTCAGTCCGGCGTGGGAGGTTCCCCACATGCTGGCGGTCCAGGACAAGCTGCCCCTCATCCAGCAGGATTCCGGCTATCTGGAGAAGTTGGGCTTCCAGGTCCTCCAGGGTTGGGGGGCCGAGGAAAAGGTCATCGACCCGGGCACGGTGGCCTGGGGCGATCTGTCGCCGCGGCGCTTTCCCTACCGCCTGCGCCAGGCGCCGGGGCCCCTCAACGCCCTGGGTCGAGTGAAGTTCATGTTTCCCAACAAGTTCAACGTCTACATCCACGACACCCCAAGCCGGGAACTCTTCCGGAAACCGGAACGGACCTTCAGCTCCGGGTGTATCCGTGTCCAGCGCCCCGAGGAGCTGGCGTTCTACCTCTTGAAGGACAGAGCGGAGTGGCCGCAGGAGGCCATCCTGGCGGCCATGGACTCGGGTCGGGAAAAGACGGTCCGCTTGCCAAAGCCCCTGCCGGTGCATCTCGAGTACTGGACGGCGTGGGTCGACCACGACGGATCCGCCCATTTCCGCAACGACATCTACAAGCGGGACGAGGCGCTGGGCGCCGCCCTGGATGTACCCCCACCCGGGTCCACCGGCGAAGGACCGAGGTAGTCCCTGCCGAGTCCGTTGACTTGACCCACGAAAAAGCTGTACAATGAACCAGAAAATGACCGGTAGGGGCATTTCCTGTTTTTTGTCATGTTTAGGGGGAATTCCATGTCCAGACGATCCATCGGTGTGGTGGCGTGTCTTCTCTTGTCCGCCATCACGGGAATCTTTTTTCCTGTCCCCAGCTTCGCCCAGACCGAGGAATTCGCCCCCGGCGAGGTCATCGTCAAGTTCGCGCCCACGGTGAGCAGCAGCCAGGCCGCCGATTTCCTGGCCGCTGCGGGCGCCGTCAGGATCAAGGACTTCCGCCGCATCGGCGCCACCCTGGTCCGCCTCGAGGGGATGACGGTCTTCGAGGCCATGGCCGCCTACGCCGGCTCTCCCTTCATCGAGTACATCGAACCCAACTACGCCCTGCGGCTGCTCAACACGCCGAACGATCCCGATTACGGCCTGCTCTGGGGCCTGAACAACACGGGCCAGACCGGCGGCACTCCGGATGCGGACATCGACGCCCCCGAGGCCTGGGACCAGTTCACCGGGACCGGGAACGTCATCGTCGGCATCATCGACACCGGCATCGACTACACCCATCCGGACCTGGCCGCCAACATCTGGACCAACACCGGGGAGATCCCCGGCAACGGCATCGATGACGACCAGAACGGCTGGATCGACGACATCCACGGGTGGGACGCCATCAATCAGGACGGCGACCCCATGGACGACAACAGCCACGGCACCCATTGCGCCGGGACCATCGGCGGGGTCGGGGACAACGGGCTGGGCGTTCCCGGCGTGAACTGGACCGTCAAGCTGATGGCCCTGAAGTTCCTCAGTGCGGGCGGCGGCGGCTACACCGACGACGCCGTGGAGTGTCTCGAGTATGCGGTGGCCATGGGAGCCACCCTGACCAGCAACAGCTGGGGCGGGGGCGGTTATTCCCAGGCGCTGGAAGATGCGATCACCGACGCCTACCAGGCCGGCCAGCTCTTCGTCGCCGCGGCCGGCAACTCGGGCCAGGACAACGACGCCTACCCCAACTACCCCAGCAACTATGACGTTCCCAACGTGGTGGCCGTGGGCGCCACCGATCACGACGACGACAGGGTCAGCACGGGGTTCTGGGCTTCGAGCTTCGGCGCGACCACCGTCGACGTGGGGGCTCCCGGCCTGGACATCTACAGCACCGTTCCCGGCGGCGGGTACGGCTATAAGAGCGGCACCTCCATGGCCACGCCCCACGTGGCCGGCGCCCTGGCCCTGCTCAAGGGCGTGTTTCCCGCCTTGCCCCCGGAGACGGCCCGCCTGGTCCTGATCAATTCCGCCGATCCCAAGCCCCAACTCGCCGGCCTGTGGGTCAGCGGAGGGCGGCTGAACGTGAACAACATGCTGGCGGGAATGGACACGATCCCTCCGGCCGCCGTGGGGGATCTGGCCGTGATCGAGACGGCCTCCAGCTGGGTCGACCTGCAATGGACGGCCTCGGGTGACGACGACCTGACCGGAACCGCATTCGCCTACGACATCCGCTATGCGGATTATCCCCTGGACGAGACCAATTTCGACGCCGCCGCGGTGGTGGAGCATGAACTGGTCCCCGTGCCGTCAGGCGGGGTCGAGACCGTCCGGGCCGGCAACCTGGACTTTTTGACGACCTATCATTTCGCCCTCAAGGTTCTGGACGAGTACGGCAACACGAGCGGCATCTCCAACCTCACCAGCGCAACCACCCTGGGCGTGCCCGCGATCCTTCTGGATCCGACCTCCCTGGCCGTGGCCCTGGAAACCGGCCAGCAGGCGATCCGCACCGTCACCGTCAGCAACGACGGGGACGGCGTCCTCGATTTCGAGGCGGCGGCGATCTCCGTCGACCCCCTGGCCGTGGCCATGCGGGACGCCGGACTGACGGTCATCGACGGCATCGTTCCTTCCGGATCGAGGGATGAGGACGGGGAGGCCGTCCCGGCACTGAGCCCGGCGGAAACGGATCTGCTCCTGGGACGGTTGGCGGACTATTCCGGGGTGGTGGCCGCCTCCGGAGCCGCGTCCGGCCTGCCGGTCATCGGAGTCGGCGGCGGGTCCGGCCTGGACCTGCAGACCTTCCTGATGGGCAACGCCCAGCTGGCGGGCCTCTTCGTCTTCGAGTACGTGGATTACGTCTTCGACGACTTGACGCCCTACGACGGTCTGATCATCGCGGAGTACGACTTCAACCTCTCCGAACAGGGGGCGGTCAAGCTGGCGGACTTCACCGGGTCGGGCAGGCCTCTGTTCATCGGCATGGACGACTTCGACGACGTCTGGTCCGGGACCATCCCCGGCCTGCTGGGGCCGATGCTGGGTATCGGGGCTCCGGCCGACGGGAACTTCTGCGTCAACGGGCCCGTGAACCCCAGCCACCCCGTCACGGTGGGGATCCCCCAGGCGATCGTCGGCGGCAGCTGGTGCAACGACAACGACTCGTTCACCCTCGACGGCGCCGACTGGCTGTTCCGGGACGGGTCCACCGGCGCGAACTTCGGGGTGGCCTACGACGGTCCCGCCCGGACCGTGACGATGGGCGAGAACCTGGCCTCGGTGTGGTACGCCAACGAGCAGCTCAACGTCAACGCCGTGCTCTGGATGATGGAGGGAGGCGGCGTTCCGGCTGTGGATCCCGCTTTCGGTTCGATTCCCGCGGGCGGCAGCCTGGACGTGGACGTCATCTTCGACGCCGCCGACCTGTGCACGGACGTGTTCCTTTCCGAGGTCGTGTTCTCCAGCAACGATCCGGGCAATCCCGAGGCCGTCGTGTCCGCCGAGATGGCGGTGACCGGACGGACGGACATCGATCTTTCCGCCGCTGCCCTGGATTTCGGGGCGGCCTTCGTCAACGGCCTGGTCCTGGACACGCTGCGGGTGAGGAACGCGGGTTGCGACGTCCTTTCCATCACTTCCATCGTGAGCGACCATCCCGATTTCACCCTGGACACCGCGGCCTTCGATCTCGACCAGGGGCAGGGCCGGGACCTCGTCGTCAGCTTCATCCCCTCGGACCTGGGCGTCCGGAGCGGGACCCTGACCTTCATGTCCACCGATCCCGACGAACCGGTGGTGACGGTCGACGTGCAGGGCGTGGGCCTCGAGGCCCCCGTCATTTCCGTGTCGCCGACCTCCCTGAGCACGAACTTGCTGACCGGGCAGGTGGACGTCCAGACGGTGACCGTCAGCAACCTGGGCGGCTCGGATCTCGCCTTCAGCATCCGGTCGGCCGGGCTGGACACCCTGGGGGCTCCCACCGGGACGGCCCGGGTGCTCAATCCCGACGCGCCCGAGGTTCCCGGAATCGCCTACGATGCGGGATCGACGCCGTTCCGTGAGCCCCTGCCGGCCCCAACCGTTGCCCGCGGTCTTCCTTTGGCCGAGTCCCTGGAGATCCTGATCCTGGGTGGGGGCACGTTCACCGAATTCCAGAACGAGCTGCTGGCCTACGCCGAGATCTCGGTGGTGGACGTCTTCAACGGCTCCTCCCAGACGCCCACCCTGGCCGACCTGGAACCCTACGACGTTGTGATCCTGGCCACCGGCAATCCCTACTCCGATCCCACGACGACGGGCAACGTCCTGGCCGACTACATCGACGGCGGTGGCGGGGTTGTGCAGGCCGTCGCCGCGTTCGTCGAGGGCTTCGAGGTCAGGGGACGCTTCCTGAACGAAGGGTACGGCGCATACTCCCTGGGCTACGGTCCCATCGGGGACGGCCTGCTGGGGACCTACGATCCCACGCATCCGATCATGGCGGACGTGGACTACGTCTATGGTGATCTGCTGGCCACCGCGCCGCTGGTTCCGGGGGCGGAACTGGTCGCTTCCTGGAACATGGGCGAGCCCCTGGTCGCCACCCAGGCCGACAACGTCGTCGGCGTGAACCTCTACTTCGCCAGCTCGGGTTACTGGGACGGCGATGCGGTGCTGCTGGTCCGCAACGCCTGTCTGTGGCTGACCGGCGGGGCCTTCTGGCTGCGGCCGGACCCCCGCGAAGGGATCCTGGCGCCGGGCGGCAGCCTCGACGTCGCGGTCACCCTCGACGCCACCGATCTGTGCACCGACACCTACCTGGGAGAACTCCGGATCACCAGCAACGATCCGGTGAGCCCGGAGGTCACGCTGCAGGCGGCCATGATGGTCCAGGGCGAACCGGACGTCGCGGTCTCCGACACGCTGCTGGCCTACGGCCAGGTCCTGCTGGGGGACGCGCCGGCCGACACCCTGGTGATCGGCAATCCCGGGTGCGACCTGCTGACCATCGACGCGGTCACCATCGACAACCCCGAGTTCTCGACGGTTGCCGGACCCTTCGGCATCCTGCCCGGTGGGGTGACCCCCCTGGTGGTGACGTTCACCCCCGTGACCCTGGGCGTGAAGTCGGCGACCCTGACCCTCACGACCAACGATCCGGACGAACCGGTCGTGGTCGTCCTCCTGACCGCCGAGGTGTTGCCGGCGCCCGTCGCCGGCGTGGATCCGACCAGCCTGACCTCCGTGCTGGTTCCCGGCGGCATCGACGTCCAGACCCTCACCGTCTCGAACACCGGCGGGTCGGACCTGGACTGGAGCCTGCGGGCCGTGCCGCGGAACCCGGTCGCAGCAGCGATGCAGCAGGCGGCCGCCGAGGCGGTGGCGGGCCTGGAGCCCGTCCCCGCGGTCAACGAGGACGGGGAGACCGTGCTGGCGCTGGATCCGGACCAGCGGGCGGAATTCAGCCTGCGCCTGGATGCCTACCGCACCCGGGCGGAGCAGCTGGGGGCTTTCGACGTCCTGCCGGTCATCGGAGTCGGCGGGGCCGCGAGCTTCGACCTCATGTTCCAGCTGCTGGACAGCCCGGAGCTCGTGGCGGAGTTCGCCTTCCTCGAGGTCGTCTACTGGTCCGACGACCTGTCCGCGCTGGCGGGCCTGGCCATCGCCGAGTTCGACGCCAACGTCACCGAGGCGTCGGCCGGCGTCCTGAGGGACTTCTTCGATTCGGGCCGGCCCATCATGATGGGCATGGACGACTTCGACTCGGTCTGGTCCGGCGCCATCGCGGCCGACCTGACCGCGGTGTTCGGGGTCGAGGCGCCCCAGGACGGGGACCTCTGCTCCAACGGCAGGCTCAATCCCGGTCATCCCATCAACCAGGGCCTGCCGGGATTCACCATCGGCGGCAGCTGGTGCAACGACAACGACCACTTCCAGACGGCCGGAGCGGAGTGGATCATCGACGAGTCCCTGCAGGGCAGGATCTTCGGCACGGCCCACGAGTCCACGGCGCGCACCGTTCTGCTGGGCGAGAACCTAGCCTACGTCTGGAGTCCCAACGTCCAGCAGAACGTCAACGCGATCCTGTGGATGATGCAGAGCGGCGGGCTGCCCAAGCTCGACCCGTCCGCGGGCGTTCTGCCCGCCGGCGGGACCCAGCCGGTCCAGGTCACCTTCGACGCCACCAACCTGTGCGGGGACGTGTTCCTTTCGGACGTCATCCTGGCCAGCAACGATCCCCTGCAGCCGGAGATCGTGATTCCCGCGAGCTTGACGGTGACCGGGGAGCCCGACATCGAACCGGGCGTCACGGCGCTCGATTTCGGCCAGGTCTACCTGACGGCGACGGTCATGGACACCCTGTGGATCCACAACAACGCCTGCGGCCTGCTCGAGATCGCGTCGATCGCCATCGACGACCCCGTCTTCAGCGCCGAAGGCGGCCCCCTGACCATCCCCGGTTCGGCTTCCTATCCCCTCGCGGTGGCCTTCGCCCCCGCCGATACGGGGAGCTTCACGGCGACCTTGACCATCACCAGCAACGACCCCGACGAGACCGTGGTCACGGTGGATCTGCTGGGGCAGGGCGTCCTGGGTCCGGAGATCCTCGTGGCGCCTGCGTCCTTCACCGTCGATCTCATCCCGGGCGAGTCGGCGACCGACCTCCTGGAGATCAGCAATCTCGGCCAGGCCGACCTGGTCTGGAACATCGGAGTCGCCGTCCGGGACACCATGGCCGCAGCCCTGCGTTCGGCGGCCTCGGCCGCGATCTCGGGTATCGAACCCGGGATCGTGACGAACCCCGACGGGGAACCCGTGCCCACGCTCAGCGAAGCCCAGACCCTGTTGCTGCAGCAGCGGCTGGAGCCCTACAATGATCTGGTGGCGCAGTACCATGCCGCGGGGGACCTGCCCCTGATCGGGGTCGGCGGCGCCAGCTCCTACTCGCTCATCTTCGATCTTCTGGCCGACTCCGACCTCGTGGGGTTGTACGGGTTCCAGGAGGTCTTCTATCCGACGGCCGACCTGTCGGCTCTCGACGGCCTGATCATCGCCGAGACCGACAACGGGCTCGACGTTTCCCGGGCCCAGGTGATCCGCGACTTCTTCGACAGCGGCCGTCCCGTGTTCCTGGGCATGGACGACCTGGATGCCGACTGGTACGACACCGTGCCCGCCCTGCTGGGTCCGGTGTTCGGCATCGCCACGCCGTACGACGGCGACCTCTGTTACAACGTGGGGCTGAACCCGGATCATCCCGTCACCGCCACCGCTCCGCCCTTCGTGGTGGGCGGCAGCTGGTGCAACGACAACGACTACTTCGTGCTCGCCGACGGGGACTGGCTCTTCCGCGACAACGTTTCGAGCCGGGCCTTCGGGGTCGCCCAGGCGACCCATGCGCGTTCGGTCCTCATGGGCGAGAACCTGGCCAACATCTGGACGGCCAATCCCGTCCTCAACGCCCGGGCCTTGATCTGGGCCATGGGTGGGCAGGGTCTGCCGACGGTCGACCCCCGGTCCGGGGTCGTGGCCGGCGGCCAGACGGCCCAGGTCACCGTCACCTTCAACGCCCCTCAGGATTGCGGCCAGAACTACCTGTCCAGCATCCTGGTGTTCAGCAACGATCCGGTGAACCATACGGTCACCGTGCCGGTGGAGATGCGGGTCCTGGGCGAGCCGAACCTGGCGGTGTCCGACACGCAGCTCGTCTTCCCCCAGATCTACGTGGGAGAGACGGCGGTCGACTCCCTGGTCGTGACGAACAACGGCTGCGACATCCTCGACGTCACCTCGCTGACCATCGCGCCCAGCCAGTTCGCCACGGTGACCGACCCCTTCAGCCTCGACCTCGGCGAGAGCCGGACCCTCGTGGTGGAGTTCACGCCCACGGCCGCCGGCGGGATCGTCGGGATGCTGGAAATCCAGTCCAACGATCCGGACCGGCCCTCGGTGGTGGTCGCGCTCGAGGGCGCCGGGATGTTCGCGCCGGCCATCGGGGTCGAACCTCTCGCCTTCGACGTCTCGGTGCCGGTGGGAGGCCTCCGCACCGAACACCTGGTCGTCAGCAACAGTGGGCAAGGCACCCTGGAATTCGCGCTGACTTCCCTGGAGTCCGCCAAGTTCGCCGGGATCGCAGGAAGCGCCGTGGGCGCCCCGGCCGGCCGTTCCATTGTCGCGGCTCCCCCGGCGAAGCTTCTGCCCGTCGTGACGGGAGAGGCCCCCCGGGCCACGGTCCCGTTCGCCGCGGCCGCAGGCCCGGCGCCGGTGGCCGCCTCCGAGGCGAGACCAGCGGGCGACAAGGTCCTGGTGGACCTGGACGTCCTGCTGCTCGGATCGGGAGATCTGAGCGTCATCCGATCCCAGCTGCTATCGCAGCCGGGCATCCGCAGTGTGGACGTGTTCGAAACCAGGTACGCCGTGCCGGTCCTGGCCGACCTCATGCCCTATCATGCGGTGATCCTGGCCAACAACCATCCGTTCCAGGATCCGGTGGCCACCGGCGACGTGGTGGCCGATTACGTCGATCTCGGGGGCGGGGTGGTCCAGACCGAACCGTCGTTCGTGGTGGGATACAACCTGGCCGGCCGGTTCTGGGACGGCGGCTATTCCGCCTTCACCCTGGGCTTCGACCCGACCGGCGTCTCCACCCTGGGCCAGTACCAGGCCACCCATCCCATCATGGACGGGGTGGACGCCCTGTGGGGCAACCTGCTCGCCCAGACCAACCTCTCGGCCGGCGCGTCCTGGGTCGGCTCATGGACCAACGGGTCCCCGCTGGTGGCCACCAAGGGCAACAAGGTCGTCGGGGTGAACCTGTTCGTGGCCTATCCGGGACACTGGACCGGGGATGCGGCCCTCTTGCTGCGCAACGCCGCGTTCTGGGCCGGCGGAACCGCCTCCTGGCTCAAGCTCCCGGTCAGCATCGGGACGGTGGCGCCGGGCGACAGCCTGAGTATCGAGGTCGTCTTCGACCCCGGCAACCTGCCTGAAGGCGATTTTTCCGCGGAGATCCTGGTGACCAGCAACGATCCGCTGGTTCCCGAGATCACCATCCCGGTCCGCATGGTCCTCGGCGGCGGCGGCGGGACGGTGGGGATGCAGATCCTCGCCCGGACGGGCGGGCTGGTCGATTTCGAGAACTTCCTCGGCGCCAGGATCGAGGCCACCGACGGTTACGACGGCGGGCTCGACCTGCCCGAACCGACGCCTCCGCCCACGGGCTATCTGAGCGCCTACTTCCCCCATCCGGAGTGGAGCACGCCCTTCGGCGAGCGCTTCATGACCGATTACCGGGCCATGTACGATCCGGCGGTCGCGGCCAAGTCCTGGGATTTCCGGGTCGAGACCGACAGTCCCGATTCGGTCGTGCTCGACTTCGATCCCTACTTCGCAACGGACGGCACCTGGCCGCTGTCCCTGTTCGATCACACCTCGGGGATGTCTGTGAACCTGTTGCCGACCCTGCAGTACACGTTCATGCCGACCGGTGACGACCTGTTCACCATCACCCTCGGCGCCCAGATGCCGCCGCTGGATCCCGTCCAGCGGAACCTGCCTGCGGGCTGGGCCATGATCGGCGCGCCGCTCGAACCGGCCGCCGGCGCGGCGACCTGGGACGACGTTCTGTTCGACGACCTGCCCGGAACGGGTTACCTGTTCTCCTACGAAGGAGCCGCAGGCTATGCCCAGGTCGAGGCTGCCGATCCGGTGGTCCGGGGGCAGGGGCTGTGGGTCGCCACGACCGACGCAGCCGCCTGGACCATGACCGGCGTCAGGGTCGAGGAACCTCTCGCCGTGGAGTTGCGACAGGGGTGGAACCTGGTGGGCTATCCGCTGTGGTTCCCGGCCTCGGTGGCCGGCCTGACGGTCGAGAAGGATGGGATCTCCTACACGTGGGCCGGCGCGGTCGCGGCCGGGCTGGTCTCTCCCCAGGTGTACGATTACGACCCGGTCCTGGGCGACTACGTGCTGACGGTCGGACTCGAAGCCTGGCGCGGCTACTGGATCGCCGCCCATGCGGCGGGTGTTTCGGTCGTCTTCGATTACCGGTCCATGGTGGCGCCTGCGGCGACCGTGGTCGCGGTGAAGGCAGAGTCGATGGCCGGAGGGAATCCGGTCGCCCAGAAGACGGCCGGTTCCGCATGGCAGATGACGGTGCGCGCGGGCGATTCCGCCGCCGTCAGCTTCGGCCAGTCGGCGGACGCGAGCGCCGGGTTCGACGCCGCGTACGACATGCCCGTCGCTCCGGTCTCACCCGCGGGCCCTGCCGCGGTGAGCCTGGCGATTCCCCATCCCGAATGGGGGTTGGCCACGGGTGACCGGTTCCGGTCCGACCTGATCGGGACGGAATCCGGTTCGTTGTCCTGGGAGGTCACCGTGCGTGCGGCCGAACCCGGCCCGGTGACCCTGACCTGGGATGCCTCGGCGCTGCCGGCCGATCTGGACCTGCAGGTCTACCTGCCGGGCGAGAACCGGGTGGTCGGTACGGTGAAGGAGTCCTCGTCGGTCGTGGTGACCGTCGGGACGGGGCCGTCCTCGGTTGTGTTCCGCTCTGCGGACGGGGTGACCGACGTGCCGTGGCAACTGGCGGGCCTCGACCTGCACAACGTGCCGAACCCGTTCAACCCGAGCACCGATTTCCGGTTCAACCTGCCGGAAGGCGGCAAGACCGTCGTGAGGATCTACGACCTGCGCGGTGCGATGATCCGGGAGATCGATGGGGGCGTGATGCCCGCCGGTCCAGCCCGGGTGCGGTGGGCCGGCCGCGACGCCCACGGCTCCGAGGTGGCCAGTGGCATCTACTTCTACCGCTTGTTCCTGGACGGCCGCCAGCTCGGCGAGACCCGGAAGATGAGTCTCGTCAAGTAATTGGCGATGATGGTGCGCCGGGTTCGCGGCGCGATTCGGAAGGCCGCCGGATCCTCAGGGGTCCGGCGGTCGGCATTTGGGGTGGATGGGGAATGGCGAGGGGCACATGGAAACCAGGTGCGCCGTGTTGATCAAATGAAGTCCCAGCCGTTCATGCGTTTGGGTCGGATTGAATCATTGGCGGATATTTTGTCTGAGAGGCGCGAAACTGCCAGACGTCAGGCGATTTCGATCACGTGTTCGTGATGAATGTCTGCCAGGGGAGTGGGGGCCCCGGGCCCCCCGGGGGGCGTTTCGTGGTATAATAACAGCGGGCATATTCCTGGGGATATTCTCGGCGATGAGGCGGGACATGAGGTTCAGATTTTCCCCGGCATATTTGAACGTACTTCTCGTCGGGCTCCTGGCCGCGGCGGCGGCTCCCGCCAGTGCGCGGACGCTGCGCGTGGAGCGGGACGGGTCGGGTGACTACTCCACGATCCAACCTGCGGTGGATGCGGCGGCGCCTGGAGACACGATCCTGATCGGTCCTGGTCAGTACACGGAGCTGAACACTTATTACCTGCCCGGCAATGGAGAGTGGGTGGAGGTCGGAGCCTATGTGCAGGTGGACAACCTCACATTCATCGGAGCTGGGCCCGAGTTTACGACTATTGGTGCGGTAACACATGTCTATGGTGATGAATCTCCAAAGGGCCTAGTGTACTTGGACCCCGGACAGATCCGGATCGAGGGAATCAGGTTTGCGAATTATTTTGATGGGGTTTATGTGGTCAATGCCAGGCTCTTTGTTAATCATTGTGAATTTGACAATAATGTTGGCGGAATCGTCTGGTTTTCCACGGTCTCAGGCGGCGGAGTTTTTAATTCTCACTTTCGCGCTGACCTTCCCTGGTATGGCATATCCCTTCTTGGATATGGTCAGGATATTTTGGTTGAGGGGTGTACCTTCGATAGCAGTTACTTGGAGATTCAGTATGTCCAGAACTTTATCCTTAGGGACAGTGAGGTTTTTCACGGGGTTTTAGGAATGCAGATTTCGGCCGGCGCCACCGGTCGCGTGGATAATTGTCGATTTCATGACTTATCAGTTGAGGGAATCGCAGTCTCTCCAGTGGGGGCTAGTTGTGTTGTCGTCGATAGTGAAATCGCGGGCGGAGTGAACGCCGTCTATGTGGACCGAGAATGCTATTTTGAGGGGTGGAACTCCGTCTTTTCAGGTGGTTCCAACAGCGTCTTTAGGCTGAATGGTACCCAGGCGTGCCTCTTACGTCAGAGCCAACTCTTTAAGGGATCAAGTACCTATGCCATAGCCTGTCAACAATTTCAAAGTCAGGGGGCGATCCGCCACGACTTCCGCGGCAACTACTGGGGGACCGATGACGGCGACCAGATCGCAACCTGGATTCTCGACGGTCACGACGACCCTCAAATCCTGGCCGAGGTCCTCTACACCCCCTTCGCCACCGGCGACAGCGACCTGGTGATTGCTCTAACCCCAAACGACCCCGAGATCATCATCCCCGAGACCGGGGGCAGCTTCCTATACGACGCCAGCATTGAGAACAACACCGGGACCGACATCGTGGCCGACCTCACCATCGAGGCGGTCCTTCCCGACGGGACCGCGTACCCGGTGATGACGCTGCCGGGGGTGACCTTGGTCGGGGCATCCGTGCGGACCCGGATCGGCATAGTCCAGGAAGTGCCCGCGGCGGCCCCGGCTGGGACCTACACCTACCGGGTATCGGCCAGCCTCGGCGACACCCTTCTGGTGGACACGGCCGAGCTTCCGTTCGAGAAGCAGGGAGGGGCGGTGGCGGCCGCCAGCCCCATGAGCTGGCCCGTGACCGGCTGGCTGGACGAGGACCGGCCGCCCTTTCAGGGGGGAGCGGTGAAACCCGTCCTTTTCGGCCCCGTCCCCAACCCCTTCAACCCCACGACCACGGTGGCCTTCGAGCTGCCCGCCCAGGTGGTAGTGAGCCTGCACGTATTCGACCTTCAAGGACGGCTGGTCCGGACCCTCCTCAGCGGCGAGGTCGTCCCCCAGGGGCGCCACGAGGCCCAGTGGGACGGCAGGGACGCCTCCGGCCGGCAGGCGGCCAGCGGGACGTACTTCTTCCGGCTCGAGGCTGGAGGGCAGGTGGAGACAAGGCGGGCGGTTCTCGTCAAATAGCCGAACCCCCGGAGGCCAGGGTCCACTCCCGGAAGGCTGAATCCGCCTGAGCGGATTCCTTCGCCCATGGACTTTCCCATTCCGCAAGTTTGTTACAGGCGCGCACTTCAATTTGATCGATTATCCACCAGCTGGGTTCGTACGAACCCAGCTGATTCATTATTCTTCAAGTTCTTGGGCAGCAGCGGGCTTGCGAGCTGGATCATCCGGCTTGAGGTCCAGCCAGGCGGGCTCCCCTGCCCCTTCAACCCCATCCCCGAGGTGCGGGCATGCGGGCCCCCGCTTTGGCCCGATTCAGCCCCCATCTCGATCGAAATAAGTAGTTGATTTTGTTTGCCTTATGGATTTTTTCAAGAAAAGATAAAAATTATCCACTTCCGGGAACTTTTCGAGGGTGCCCATTCGTTGTCCCGCCAATGACAGCAGAAGAGGCCGGCCCCGGGCCGGCCGCCAACATCGAGGCACCATCAGGGAGGACACTCCGGATGAAATTGGCAACGCAAACCTTCAGCAAGATCGCCGTCCTGGCGATCAGCGCGCTCCTCTTCGGCGCGGGGGCCGCCACGGCCGCCGTGGTGGACTACGTGGGCTACGGCTGGGAGACGGGCGGGCTTTCCGCCAGCGCCCCCGGCGATGAGCTTTCCGTGGCCACCGTGGTCACCCAGATCGATCCCCTGTTCGGCGTCGATCTCGGCGCGGTCGAGGCGACCCTCTTCATCGAGGGCCTGTCCAGCCAGGGCGCGGTGGTCAACAACATGAACGGGACCACCACCATCTCCTACACCGGCGGCACCATCGCCATCTACGCGGGCGCCGACCGGAACCACGACTGGGGCGTGAATCCCGCCAACGGGACCGTCCCGTCCACCTTCACCGACGGTGACCTGGTGTTTTCGGGTGCGTTCACGAGCTTCACCCTGATCCTTCAGGGTTCGGGCCTGGGCGTGTTCGAGGGTTACATCGACGGGACGGGCGGATCGGCCCTGGCCGGTCCCTGCACCGGCTGCGCCTACACGTTCGCCGGCTCGTTCACCCTGCCGACCGGGGCCCAGATCCCCTCGGGCTACGACATGCAGATCGACGGCGTGCTCGAGGTCGAGTCGGCCGTGGGCACCGAGACCGTGAACTTCGGCACCCTCAAGCAGTTCTTCAACCAGGGCCGGTAAGGCCGGGACACCGACATCGTGGAGGATGACAGACAATGAAGAAGACAATGATCGCTCTTACGCTGTGCAGCATGGCCGCCCTGGGTTCGACCGCGTCCGCCGTGCAGCTGTTCGACTTCGACGGCCAGGCCGTCTGGCCGGCCGCCCCCGGCGGGACCGCCGTGGCCTACGGACGCATCGTCAACGGCGAGGCCGTGGAGGCTCCCCTGCCCTTCGACTTCGCGAATTTCGAGTACACCCTCGCGGTGACCGACCTGGTTCTGGACAGCACCGGTCCCACCAGCTTCTTCTCCGGCGGGATCGTGACCATCTACAAGGATGACGCCACGCCCGCGGACTTCGCGTTCCCGGCGACCTTCACCGACGGCGAGGCCGTCCTCAGCGGCGTCATGGCCACCTTCCAGCACGTGATGCTGACCGGGACCCTCGGCAGCGCCAACGGCTACGTGGACTGGACCGGAGGCACCATGCTGAACGACCTGGCTCCCGCGGACCAGCAGGGCTGGCCCTTCGTGACCCTGGTCTCCCGTTCGGCCACCCAGGTGCAGCCCGGGTACACCGAGAAGTGGGACGGCAAGATCGAACCGATCGAGGAAGTGGTGGCTTCGGAGGCCGAGACCTGGTCCGGCGTGAAGGCCCTGTTCCGGTAGGGATCCGGTGGGGGGAAAGGCCGGGATCCCCTGCTTCGGCAGTGGGTGGACACCGTGTGGGGATGCAGCGTGGGGTCCCGGCCGCCAAATCCGATTGG
>JAHJTW010000108.1 GCA_018829565.1 bacterium
CCCACCTACACGGTGGACGGGATCACCCATTACTGCGTTCCCAACCTGCCCAGTCTCGTCGCCCGGTCGGCTACCTACGCGCTGGCCAACGCCACGCTGCCCTACATCGAGGCCATCGTGCGGAATTCCCTCGAGGGCGCCCTGGCGGCCGATCCCACCCTGCGGCGGGGGGTCAACATCATGAAGGGGCGCGTCACCCATCCGGGCCTGGCTGCGGCCCGCGGCTGCGGCTTCACCGCGGTGGACGACCTTCTCGGCGGGGAGGGCTCATGACCTGGATGCAGCTTTACCGCGAACGGCTCTGCACGGCCGCCGAGGCCGTGCAGCGTGTCGAGTCGGGGTTCAAGATCTACCTGGGCAGCGGGTGCGCCGCGCCCCACGGCCTGATCCGGGCCCTGGTGGACCGCGGCGAGGAACTCTTCGACGTGGAGATCATCCATCACCTGACCATGGGCGACGCGCCGTACATCTCGTCCGAGATGAAGGGCCACTTCCGCTGCAACGACTGCTTCGTGGGGGCCAACACCCGGGATGCGGTCAACCGGGGCGATGCAGACTACATCCCCGTGCACCTGCACGAGATGCCCCGTCTGTTCCGGCGCGGGGTCATCCCCCTGGACTGCGCCATGGTCATCGTCAGCCCGCCCGACGAGCACGGGTTCTGCAGTTTCGGCATCGAGGTGGGGGTGACGAAGCCCGCCGCCCAGTCGGCGCGGATCATCATCGCGGAGGTGAACCGCCGCATGCCCCGCACCCTGGGGGACAGCTTCATCCACGTCTCGAAGATCGACTGCTTCGTCGAGGTGGACCGGGACCTGGACGAGTTCCGGCCCGATCCCCCCACCGACGTGGAACGGCGCATCGGCCGGCACGTGGCGGGGCTCATCGAGAACGAGGCCTGTCTTCAGCTGGGCCTGGGGGCCATCCCCAACGCCGTCCTGGAATACCTGCACGACCACCGCGACCTCGGGGTGCACACCGAGATGTTCACCGAGGCCCTGCCCAGGCTCCTGGACCGGGGCGTGGTGACCGGCGAGTGCAAGAACTTCCATCCGGGCAAGGTCGTGGCCGGGTTCATCATGGGCACCCGCGAGGTCTACGATTTCGCCCACGACAACGCCCTGGTCGAGTTCCACCCCACGGACTACGTGAACCATCCGGGGAACATCGCCCGCAACGACAACATGGTGGCGGTCAACAGCGCCATCCAGGTCGATCTGACGGGCCAGGTCTGCTCGGACTCCATCGGCGAGCGGATCTACAGCGGGTTCGGGGGACAGGCCGACTTCATCAGGGGCGCCGCGCTGTCCAAGGGGGGCATGCCCATCATCGCCCTGCCGTCCACCACCGACGACGGCCGCCTGTCCAGGATCGTCCCCAACCTGGACGGCGGGGCCGGGGTGGTCCTGACCCGGGCGGACGTCCACCACGTGGTGACCGAGTACGGGGTTGCCCACATGCTGGGGCGGAACGTCAGGCAGAGGGCGGAGGCCCTGATCACCATCGCCCATCCCGACTTCCGGGAGATCCTGCTGGACGCCGCCCACCGCCGGGGCCTGTTCGGGCGCCTGTTCCCGGGGGGCATGCCCCGAGGTTGAGGACGAACCCCGGCTGTTGACAGATCGTCAAACCGTTGACAGATTGTCAGGGCCCGTCCATCCCCTCGAGCCCTGACCGGGTGCAACGCGACCCCGAGGCGCCGGCATGCAGCACGCGACACCTTCCCAGCCGACCGACCCCCAGGGTGGGGGCGTCAGCGCCGAATCCCTGGGCACCGTCCTGGTCGTGGACGACGAACCCGAACTGTGCCGGGCCCTGAGCAAGCTGCTCAACCGCAACGGCTACCGGGTCCTGAGCGCGGGCAACGGGGAGGAGGGGCTGCTCGTGCTGCGCCAGGAGGCGGTGGATCTGGTCCTGACCGACCTGCAGATGCCCCGGATGGGCGGCCTCGACCTGCTCAAGGCGGGGCAGGTCGTTTCCCCCGAGACCGAGTTCGTCATCATCACGGGGCACGGCACCATCGAGACGGCCGTCGACGCCATGCGGAGCGGCGCCTACGACTTCATCGAGAAGCCCTTCAGCACGACCACCACCCTCAAGGTCGTCAGCAAGGCCCTCGAGAAGCAGAGGCTGGTGGCCGAGAACCGCCAGCTGAAGCAGCGCCTCGAGGAATTCCAGCAGATGCACGACATCATCGGCAGCAGCGAGCCCATGCGGCAGGCCATGGATACGGCCAGGCAGGTGGCTCCCAGCAGCGCCACCATCCTGCTGACCGGGGAGAGCGGGACGGGCAAGGAGGTCTTCGCCACCGCCATCCACCGCTGGAGCGACCGGGCCGATCGACCCATGATCCGGGTCAGCTGCGCGGCCCTGCCCGAGACCCTGCTGGAGGCCGAACTGTTCGGTTACGAGA
>JAHJTW010000109.1 GCA_018829565.1 bacterium
CACGGTGCGGACGGCGTTGTCCGCCTGCAGCTTGACCTTCACCCAGACCCGGCGGTCGTAGCCGGGCAGCATCATGAAGCCCCACTTTTTGCGCAGGACGCCCGCCGGCAGGTTGGCCGCTTTGACCCACGCTTCGCTGAGCAGGGTGCCCGACCCGCACATGGGATCGTAGAGCGGTTTCTTGGCGTCCCATCCGGCCAGGTCGAGGATGGCTGCGGCAAGGGTCTCCTGCATGGGGGCTTCGACCGCGTCCAGGCGGTAGCCGCGGCGGTGCAGCGAGCCTCCCGAACAGTCGAGGCTGAGGGTGACCTCGTCCTCGAGGATGTGGACGGAGATCCACAGGTCGGGTTCGCGCGTGTCCACGTTGGGACGCTTGCCGCGATAGCGCTTGCGGAACATGTCGGCCACGCAATCCTTGACCTTCAAGGCGGCGAACTGGCTGTGGTCGATCCTGCTGCGGTGGACGTTGGCGAACACGGCGAAGGTCTGGTCGAAGCGGAGGATGTTGGTCCAGTCGACCTTCTTGGCGCCGAGGTAGAGCTGCTCGGGGGTCTCGGCCTTGAACCGGATGAGGGGCGCCAGCACGCGGGTCAGCAGCCGCGTGCGGTAGTTGATGCGGATCAGGGTCTCCTGGTCGGCCTGGAAGGTCAGGCCCCGGCGGCCGATCTTGACGTTCTCGGCGCCGAGGGACTCGATCTCGGCGGCCGCCAGCTGCTCCAGGCCTTCGGCCGCCTGGGCGAAGAAATCGCCGTATTTCTGGTAGATGAACATCGTTCCGGTCCTCACGAGGGCCCGCGCAGCATCAGGACGTGATCGATGCCGCACTCGTCGAAGACCTCTCCTTCCCTGGTGAATCCGAGGTCCCGATAGAAAGCCTCGAGGTGGACCTGGGCGTGCAGCTTGTAGCGGTCGGCGCCGCGCCGGGCGCCTTCCTCCAGGAGGAACGCCACCATGCGGCGCGCGATCCCGCGGCCGCGCCAGCGGGGACGGACGGCGATGCGCTCGAGCTTGGCCCAGCCGCCGTCGAGCAGGCGCAGGCGCCCGCTGGCGACAGGCTGGCCGTCCACCTCGCCCAGGACGTGGATCGCGGATTCCTCGAATCCGTCGATCTCACCCTCCCAGTCGACACCCTGCTCCTCGATGAAGACGATGCCGCGGACGACCATGACCTTCAGGACGTCCTGCGGGGATCGGGCGAGACGGATGACGACCGCCTCTTCTTCGGGTTTCCTGCTCATGTTCGTTCGTCGCTCCCGCTGGGAATGATAACGGTCGCGGTCGGGAAAGGCACCCTCAGGTTGGTAGGGGGCTGCAGAAAGATCGCCCGGGCTTGACGAGACGGACCTGGAAGGGCCGGGCCGGGCCGGCGGACGGGGAGGATGGGTTCAGTTCTCGAGCGCCCCTTCCGTGATCCAGATCCGCACCGGATCCACCGTCGCCGGCGGCAGGGTCCCGGTCGGGGGCATGGGACCGCCCACACCCTGGGCTCCCGTCAGCTTCCGGTAAAGGACCGAGGCGTCCGGATCCCCGGGCACCACCCGGTCGCCGGAATATCCCTGGGCCGGCACGCCGACCAGATTGTCGTAACTGCTGCCGGCCGCCAGGCTCAGGCCGCCGTTGCCCCCGACGGCGCCGTGGCAACCGATGCAGTTCGCGTCGAAGATGGGCTGGACGTCCGCGGCGAACGAAACCGTGGGCTCGCCCCCGCCGCCCGAGTCGTCGAGTTGCGGTTCGGTCCCGTTGTCGCTGCAGGCCGCCAGCACGGCCAGGCCGGCAAGCAGGACCAGGATCCTGATCGCTCCAGGCCGGATGTTCATGAAGGTTGCCTTTCCGCCGTGAGGATGACCTCGATCTTCTGCTCGTCGGCCACCTTCATGACCAGGAACCGGGGACGCTCGATGGCGAAGTCGCTCAGCTTCAGGACGAACTCGCTGGTGACCGTGATGGCGCCGTCCCCGCCGAGGTCCAGGGTCACCGGTACCGTCATGGGCAAGGTCATGCCGTGGAGGTCCATGGTCCCCGTGAGCTGAAGCGTCACCGGTTCGCCCGCCGTCAGGACGGGTCTGCTCGGACTTTCGACGGTCCCGCCGCTGAACCGGCCCACCGGATAGGTGTCGGTCTCGAGGTGGTTCTCGCGCATGTGCTGGTTGCGCTTGCCCAGGCCCGTATCGAAAGTCGCCAGCTCGACTTCCACTTCCAGCTGGACCCCCGCGGCCAGATCGGCCAGGTCCACCGAGAACCAGCCGCTGACCCGGTCGGTGCGGCCCTCGAACGATTCCAGGGGGGCCTTGGACTTGAAGACGATCCGGCATCCCTCGCCGGGCTTGATCTGGTAGCGGGCCGCCAGGGCCGACCCCGTCAGGCAGGCGATCGCCAGGGCCACAGCGGGCAGGATGATCTTCGCAGCCATGGTCATCTCCCTTCGGCTGGGTGATCTAGTAGAAGAAGTGGATCACGAGGTCGGTCTCGTACCGGTCGCTGCCCGGCACCTGCACCCCCTCGTCGACGTCCCACCGGTTCCCCATCAACTGGACGGCCAGGTAGGGCCGGGGCATGTAGGCGAGACCCAGCCCCGTGCGGTGACGGGCTCCGCTGCGCAGCGCCCGGTCCGGATCCTGGAAGCCGTAGGTCGCCCTCGCCTCGAGCCCCTTCCTCAGGACCAGGCTCAGCTCGTGGGCGGCCAGGTTGCCGAGACGACCTTGCTGCCTGGTCTCGTCATACTCCCCCAGCCAGGACACCGGACCCAGGTTCAGGTACCAGAACCCCCCGGCGGCTCGGAGCCGTTCACCCGGCCCCGTCCGCCTCAGGACCGATGCCCCCAGACCCAGGTTCAGGGGCCCGAGACCCCGCTGGACCATGATCCTGGCGGCGTAGCTGTCGCCCAGGGCGTCTCCTCCTTCCAGGATGGAGGCGCTGGCGAACACCGGCCCCGGGGAGATCCCCGCCTCCAGGCCGGACAATGGAAGAAGCGCAGGAGCATCCGAACCTTCGGGCCCGGCCAGGTAACGCCGTGTGGCCATCTGGTGGTCGGCGAAGCGCCAGCCGAAGTCCGGGACGAAACGGCCGGCCTTGGCGTAGCCGTCCAGGGGCAGGTCCGTGACCAGGCCGTAGGCCTCCCCCGTTCCTCCGCGACCCTGCTCCAGGTAGACCGAGGTCGCCCGCCCGGTCTGCAGGTGCACATACAGGTCCCCCTGCATGGCCAGGACGGCCCCCTCGCCTCCTTCTTCCTGGTAGACCAGGCTCCGGGCGTCGACCCCCACGGTGACGTTGGGACTCAGGGCCGGACTGAAATCCGCCAGTCCCTCTCCCGGACCGGAGTTCCGGGCCGCCAGTTCCTCGGGGACGATGAACTGGGACGCGTAGAGGGACCGCATCCCGCCCCCGGTGGGATTGGCGTGGCAGAGGATGCAGCTCTGGCCGTAACGGGCGGTATAGCGAGGCAGGGCCTCCGCCCTCTGGGCGGTCCCCAGCAGGACCCCCGCCGCCGCCAGGGCCAGGGCGAGCAGGCCCCGGCGACGACGGGATCCGGGCGAGGCCGGGTTCTTGCGGCTGGTCGGCAAATCGGTCGTCCCTTTCTTGCGGCCGTCAACGGGCCAGGGTCATCTTCACCGGGGCGGAAAGGTCCCTGCCGTCCGGACCGGTCAGGCGGGCGATGTACAGGCCCGAGGGCTGGGGCCGGCCTGCGGCATCGTCCCCCTGCCAGACGAAGCGGTGGACGCCGGCCGGCAGGTCGCCTCTGTGCAGGGTCCTGACCTGGAGGCCCCGCACGTCGAAGACCGTGAGGGAGACCCCGGCATCCTCGGCCAGTTCGAAGCTGACCACCGTCCGCGGGTTGAAGGGGTTGGGGAAGCAGGGCATCAGTTCGGCGACCGGTCCCGGCAGAGACGCGGCCGAGAGGTTCTCCTCGGCCATGATGAAATCTGTGGCGTAGATGCGGTCCCCGCTGTTGGTCCCATTGCCGTTGGCCGCGTTGCCGGCGACGAACAGCCCCAGGCCTCCAGCCCCGGCCGGCGGCGCCGTCCAGGACACCGTCCAGGAATTCTGGCCCGTCTGTCCCGGATTCGTCCCGGCGCTCGTATGCTTGGCGTAGGTGCGGCCGAAGGCGCCGCCGGTGGACACCTGCGTGTTGCCGTCCACCGGGGACAGCGAGCCCTGGCTGTCGCCCTGCCCGTCGATGATGGTGAATTCGAAACCCCAGCGGGCGGCGGCCGGATCGGCGAGCCTGATCTCCACCAGGTAGGCCGAACCCGGCGTGTACAGCGCGGGCAGGCCCAGGACCTCCAGGGTCCCCGTCCCCGAATTCAACGGGAAGGAGGCGTGGCACCCGGTGCAGTTGCCCTCGCCCGGGGCATTGGTCAAGCCGTCGAGCGGCCCCGAGGAGAAGGCTCCTGCGGTCCCGGGCCGTATGACCAGGAAGGCCCCCAGGACGGCGGCCATGAAGATGGCGTGGCGTTGTGGCTTGGACATGATTTTCCCCCCTCGAACTTGATGACGCCGGCCCCCGGGGGGCCGGCCGGCGGTCTATGGGAAAGGGTCATTGGCCAGGCCCCGGGAGGGGGCCTTCCCGGCCTCGGTCAATTTTGTTGTTTCAACGACCAATTTCATGATCGTCCTCCCGTGGGCGGTGGTGATCCGACTTGGTGACAATACTGAAAACGACACCCGTTCTCAGTGACCAAGATCACACAAGGGAGAAATTCGAGGGAAATACTTGAGGTTCAGTCCGCCCAGTTGCCCAGGAGATCACCGTTCTTCAGGGATATCCGCCCCCGGCCCAGATCGATGGCGCCTTGCCGCTCGAACTCCTTGAGCAGGCGGCTGACGGCTTCCCGGGTGCTGCCGAGGTCGGCGGCGATCTTCTCGTGGGTGGTCCTGAGCTCCGCCAGCGAGCGGTCGCCCGGATGGAAACCCTGGCGGAGGTAGCCGGCCAGACGAGAATCCAGGTTCTTGAAGGCGATCTCTTCGACCAGGGACATGATCTCCGTCACCCCCTGGGCCAGCGTGGAGAACACGGCCGAGCTGAGGGCCTTGTCCGTGCCTACCCAGCAGCGGAAAAGTTCGGCGGGATAATAGACCGCGACCACCGGCTCCTCGACCACGGCGGCTGCAGGGGAGGTGACGCCGGTCATCATGCTCAGCAGGTTCAACAGGCAGACTTCGCCCTGGCCCACCTCGTACAGGGTGATCTCCCGGCCGGATTGGCCCGTCTTGAAGACCCGCAGTCGCCCCTTGCCCACGAGGGCGATGCCTTCGGGCTTCTCGCCTTCGAGGACGTAATAGGCCCCCTTGTCCAGCTTGGCGATGCTGGCTCCCTCGATCATCCGCTTCCGGCAATCGGGTGATGCGTCCCTGAAGAAGGGAAACCCGGCCAGGATGTCCGCTGCGTCCATTGGGTTCGTCTCCCTGTCTGCGGGTTCGCGATGGGGCGGGGAATGTTCCATACAGTTTTCATCCCATTTTAAACGAACCGGGGACCCGCGCCAAGAGTTTCGTTGCCCGGTGTGCAGCCGGCCCGACCGAGAGTCCTGTTCCCTCTCCGCCCGGACGCGGGTTCCGCCGCAGGGAAGCCCACGGGCCGGGGAGCGCCTCCGTCGTCATCCCCCCGTCGTCGCCGCCCCGGCCGCGATCACGGGCACGATGGTCGCCACCATGATGGCCGCCTGCACGGCCTCGACCGCTTCCTTCGTGGCGGCCCCGACGGCCTGGCCGCTGCTGAGAGCGTCGAGGCGCTGCTTCCGCTCCTTGAGCTTCTTCTTGCCGAACACCGCATCGAGCATCCCGGCCGCCCTGGCCAGGGCGATGATCACCACGGTGCGGGGTTCGAGGTCCCTCGTCCCGGTGAAGATGGCCCGGTGCATCCGGTCGCGCAGCTCGCTCTCGGGACCGGGATCCGCCTCGGGATAGATGCGGCGCCTGAAGATCTTCAGGACCGTTCCGGTATCCTCCTCCAGCACGCCGGCATCCACCAGCAGGGCGGCGGACCGGTGCTTGAGATCCTTCAGGCCGGCGAACTTCATGACCCAGTCCCGGGCCTTCTTCGGGCGCTTGGCCCTGCGCAACAGGGCCAGCGCTTCGGCAAGGATCGGATCCTCCGGATCCGGCCCCGTCCCCGGACGGACCAGCTTCTTCTTGTCAGGGTCGAGCCGCACCAGGCCCGAGGCCACGAACTCGGCCAGGATGGCACCGCCCATGGCGTGGGCGAACATGCTGCTCGAGGGCGTGGTGCCCTTCTTCTCGTCGAGGGCCAGCAGGAGGACTTCCTGGTACAGGGGCAGGCGGCGGTCGCGGGTCATGATCTCTCCTTCTCCGTGAGGGGGTACCTGAAGAATACCCGCCAGGAGCCTCCGGCATTCACGAAAAAGCGGGCGTCCCCCAGGACGCCCGCATGGATCACCGCAGCGACGAGTCGATCAGGCGCCGGGGCACTGATCGGCGATGGCCTTGGCGATGCCCTTGTCGGCGTACGCCTTCTGCCACTGGGCCTGGAAGTCCGCGGCCAGCTTCTGGGCGCGGGCGTCGTAGGCCTTCTTGTCCTTCCAGGTGTTCTTCGGCCACAGGACGGAGGAGTCCTTGACCCCGGGACAGCTGGTCGGGACCAGGACCTTGAAGATCGGATCCTTCTTGAACTTGACGTCCTTCAGCTTGCCGTTGATGGCCGCGGCGCACATGGCCCGGGTCAGCATGATGTCCATGCGCGAGCCCACGCCGTAGGGGCCCCCGCTCCAGCCGGTGTTGACCAGGTAGACGTCGGTGCCGTGCTCGTCGAGCTTCTTGCCCAGCAGGCTGGCGTAGTCATCGGGGTTGCGGGGCATGAAGGGAGCGCCGAAGAAGCGGCTGAACGCCGACTTGGGCTCGGTCACGCCGGTCTCGGTGCCCGCCAGCTTGCTGGTGTAGCCCATGATGAACCAGAACATGGCCTGCTCGCGGGTCAGCTTCGACACCGGGGGCAGCACGCCGTTGGCGTCGGCGGTCAGGAACAGGATGGTGCTCGGATGCCCGCCCTTGCTGCTCTTCTTGATGTTGGTCAGGAACTTCAGCGGGTAGGAGCCGCGGCTGTTCGGGGTGAGGCGGTCGTCGAACAGGTCGAACTCGCCGTCGGGATACATCATCGCGTTCTCGATGATGGCGCCGTGCTTCAGGTAGGGGGCCTTGTGGAAGCAGGCCTTGTGGATCTCGGGCTCCTTCTTCGGGTTCAGGTCGATCAGCTTGGCGTAGCAACCGTTCTCGAAGTTGGCGATCCCCGTGTCGTTCCAGCCGTGCTCGTCGTCGCCCAGCAGGGCGCGGCTCGCGTCGGCGCTGAGGGTCGTCTTGCCGGTGCCGGACAGGCCCAGCAGCAGGGCGATGTCGCCCTTCTTGCCCTCGTTGGCGGAGCAGTGGATGGGCAGGATGCCCTCGGCCGGCAACATGTAGTTCATGACCGTGAACAGGGTCTTCTTGACGCTGCCGCAGTAGGCCGAACCGTAGACCAGGCCGATGCGCCGGTCGAAGTCCATGGCGATGACCATGGTGCTGGCGGTGCCGAGGCGGGGATCGACCCTGACTTTCCCCTTGTAGCGCTTGGGATCGAACTTGTCGTAGGGGCAGACCAGGATGGTGAAGCCGCGGTCGGCGAAGATGCTCTTCTTGATCCCGGCGGGCACGGGACGGAACATGTTGTCCACGAAGAGCTGGGTCAGGGCGAAGTTGCCGACCGTCAGCACGGGCAGGGCGTAGGACGAGTCGGCGCCGATGACGCGGTCGCTGGCGTAGACCTTCTTGCTGGCTCCCAGCGTCTTCAGGGCGTCGTCGAGCATCATGTCGAAGGTTCGCGGTTCGAGGGGGATGTTGTTGGCGGCCGTCCAGTCGATGGTGTGCTCGCTCTCCTTGCGCCGGACCATCAGCGTGTCCAGGGGACTGCGGCCGGTGGACTCGGTGGGGGTCCAGGTCGCCAGGGCGCCGCAGGCGCTGACCAGGACTTCCTTGTTGTCGACGCATTCCTGGATGAGCGCGGGGCGGGGCATGTTGCGCTTGACGTTCTTGCGGGCAAGAAGCTTCGCGAGCCGAGGCTGGAAAGTCATCGTCCTCTCTCCTTGATCAGGTGAACGATCGAACATGGCCATTCCGGGCGACCGGGTTGCGGCCGGATAAACTGCGTTTCGCGCTGTGAAGAATATCACAGGTCAATTCGATAGGGGAAAGGTAGATGGCCGTGAAATGGGAAACAAGCTGTTTCTGGCCCATTTGGCTGACCGGATCATCCTGGTCAACGGGCCAGCCGCCGCAGCTTGTCCCGGTTCTCCTGCCCGAAGTTCGCCCCCACCCCCAGGCGCACGCTCCAGGCGTCGCCGTAGATTTCGGTGCCCTGCTCGTTGCGGGATCCGATCCACTCCCGCCGGTAGTCGACCGAGGTGAACCACTGCCGCCGGGACCCCAGGTCGAGCCGCCAGCCGGCGCCGGCACTCAGGTGCAGGGCCTGCAGCATCACCTCCTCCTCGCCGAAGGGCTTGACGGCATCCATCCCCAGGCCGCCGAACACGTTGACCTGCCAGCGGCCCGACTGGTAGAGGGCGCGGCCCAGTTCGAAGCCCAGGAGCAGGGCGTTGAAGCGGTCCGAGGCGCCCCGGATCCCGTCCTGGTCGGCAAGGTATGGGCGGTCCGTGCGGCCGAGGCGGGATTCGACCACCAGGCGGACCAGCCAGTGCTTGCCCTGCATCCCGTACTGGAGGCCCACCAGGGCATGGTCCCCCGCGAAGGCGTACTTGCCGAAGGGGGACCAGAAGCCGCCCGTGATCCCGGCGAACACCAGGCCTGACTGTCGTTTCAGGGCGTCCTCGCGGCGGTCCCGGTAGCCGCGCAGGGTCGTGCCCTTCATGGCCTCGGAATCCAGCCGGCGCCAGGCCTCGCGGGTGCGGCCGGAATAGTAGAGGCAGAAGAATTCCTGCTCGGTGCCCACCGGCTGATGGGGCAGCAGCTGGTCGGCGAAGGCCCGGGTGAAGGCGTCGAACTCCTGGACGGCGGCCCGGTAGGGATCGGGATCCGCCGTGGCGGTGGCCAGGTCGCCCGAGAGCCGAGGCGAGTCGCCGGACAGGCGCTGGGGATCGGTGAACCACAGGAGCAGGTCGACGATCTCGTAACCGTAGAGCTGATGGTCGAACTGGCCGTCCCAGATCGCGCCCAGGATGAGGATGCGGGTCATGGGCTCCTCGGGCCCGCCTGCGTCCCACCAGGCGTCGATCCAGTCCAGGAGGGAATCGGGCCGCCCCTCGTAGACGGTGCCGGGAATGGCCCGCATGGCCAGGAAGGAGGCGTCGCCCCAGTCGAGACCGTCCAGCTGGTCGGCAGGCGACTGGGCCGCCGCCGGCCAGGCCGCCAGGGAGAACATCAGCAGGACGCAGGCGCCGGTCAACCGCATGGATCAGAGCTCCGTTCCCGGCGGGACGACCGTGCCCTTGGGCAGGATGGTGATGCCGTCGCGAATCCAGCACAGGTCGTTCTCGGCCTCGGCGACGTCGGGATGGGCATGGATGATCACGCCGTCGCCTATGCGGCAGTTCTTGTCGATGATGCAGCGTTCGATGCGGCATCCCTGGCCGATGCCGAGCCGGGGCAGCCCCGGCGCCGGAGCCGCCTCGGCGACGCCCAGCTGCTGTTCGCCCTCGTAGAAGTCGCTGCCCATGAAGATGACGTCCTTGAGGACCGAGCCCGTGCGCACCCGGCCGCGCGTGCCGACGATGGAATTGGTGATGACCGCGCCGGTCACCGTGGCCCCCTCGACCACCAGGGCGTCGTGGATCTCCGACCCGGTGATGCGGCTGGGGGGCAGCGAGCGGGAACGGGTGTAGAAGGGCCAGCCCCCCTGGTGGAGATTGAAGGGCGGACGGCTGTCCACCAGTTCCAGGTTGGCCTCGAAGAACGAGGCGATGGTCCCGATGTCCCGCCAGTAGCCGGTGAAGGGATAGGCCATGACCTTGTGCGGGGCGATGGCGGCGGGAATGACCTCCTTCCCGAAGTCGGTCTTGGAATTGTCCTTCAGGACCTCGCGCAGCACCGCCGTCTCGAAGACGTAGATGCCCATGCTGGCCAGGTAGGTCTCGGGCGGAGCGGCCTGGCCCGCGCGCTCGAAGAGCTCCCCGGGGGCCTTGAACCGGTCGATGACCGCAGGGTCCCTGGGCTTTTCCTTGAACTCGGTCACGCGCCCGGTCCGGTCGGCCAGCATCAGGCCCATGCGGCCCGCCTCCTCCCGGGGGACGGGATAGACGCCCAGGGTGATGTCCGCCCCGGTCTCCCGGTGGAACTTCACCATCTCCGAGTAGTCCATGCGGTAGAGGTGGTCGCCGCCGAGGATGACCACCTGGTCGGCCTGATAGTAGAGGGTGTGGTTCAGGGTGGCGCGGACGGCGTCGCTGGTGCCCTGGAACCAGTCGGCGTTGTCGGGGGTCTGCTCGGCGGCCAGGATGTCGACGAACCCGTTGCTGAACACGTCGAACTGGTAGGTCTGCATGATGTGGCGGTGCATGCTGGCCGACAGGAACTGGGTCAGCACGAAGATGCGCTTCATGCCGCTGTTGATGCAGTTGCTGATGGGGATGTCGATGAGACGGTACTTGCCGGCGAAGGACACCGCCGGCTTGCTGCGTTCCAGGGTCAAGGGGTAGAGGCGCGACCCCCGGCCCCCGCCCAGGATGATGGCGGTGACGTCCTTCACAACCGGCTCCCTTCGCCCGCGCCCGCGGCCATGCATCGTGGGCCCGGCCACGGCGGTCGGGCCCCCAGCCGGTTGATTATAGGAGCTGGATCCTTCCCTGACCAGAAGGGGTTGGGTCGGCCTACTTCTCCGATCCGGCGGCCTTCCTGAAGTCCAGGGCCGCCGAGTTGATGCAGTAGCGCAGCCCGGTCGGCTTGGGGCCGTCGGGGAAGACGTGGCCCAGGTGCCCGTCGCAGCGGGCGCAGCTGATCTCGATGCGGACCATGCCGTGGCTGAGGTCCTTCTTCTCGGTCAGGGCCGCCGTGCTGATGGGCTGGAAGTAGCTGGGCCAGCCGCTGCCAGACTCGTACTTGGCGCTGGAGGAGAACAGCGGGGCGCCGCAACCGGCGCACAGGTAGGTGCCCTCCTCGTGGTGGTCGTGGTACTTGCCGGTGAACGGCGGCTCGGTGGCGCTGCACCGCAGCACCTGGTACTGCTGGGGCGTCAGCTCCTGCTTCCAGTCCTTGTCGGCCTTGCCGGTGGCGGGTCGGTCCATGGTCGTTTCCTTGGGGGCTTCGTCCTTCGCGGCCGGCCGGTCTCCCGCGACGCCTCCCCTGGGGAGGGCGAGGACCAGCAGGACAGCCAGGGCGGTCAGGATCGTTCCGGTGCGCATGAGCATCCTCCCGAATCATGGGTCTTTTGCTCAAGTATAAGAAGGACGGCGCCGAAGCGCCGCCCCCGGGCAACCTGATTTTTTCCGGCCGGCTAGCCCAGCCGGGGAAACTTCTTGTCCAGCACCTTGTTCCACGCGGCCAGCTGGTCCTCGTGGCCCGCCAGGAAGCCGTCCACGTCGCCGCTGACGGTGACCGCCTCGATGACGTCGCCCTGGGCCACCCCGTCGACGATCTCCTGGTCGCCGGAACCGACCACCTTGCCGAAGACGGTGTGCTTGCCGTCCAGCCAGGGGGTCTCCACGTGGGTGATGAAGAACTGGCTGCCGTTGGTGCCCGGTCCCGCGTTGGCCATGCTCAGGACGCCGGGTGCGTCGTGACGGAGGCTGTCGCAGCACTCGTCCTCGAACCGGTAGCCCGGGCCGCCGGTGCCGTTGCCCGTGGGGCAACCGCCCTGGATCATGAAGTCGGCGATGACCCGGTGGAACGCCAGCCCGTCGTAGAAGCCCCGCTGCGCGAGGTTGACGAAGTTGGCGACGGTCACGGGGGCCTGATCGGCGAAGAGGGTCAGGTTGATGGGACCACGGCTGGTCTCGATGCAGGCTTTCAGATCGGCCACGGCGGCCTCCTTGGCTGGTTTGGTGGCGATTCGGTGCACGTGGGGGAAGGTAGCAGATCGAGGTGGAATCACCAGGGGCAACAGGACGGGCGGGACGTCCGGGCCGAGCGGCGAGCGTCACCGGAAATGGGCCTTGAGGTCGCCCCAGTTCATGGTTTCCGCCCCGACCGGCATGCCGATATAGGGAATGTAGTCCACGATGTAATCGCAGGTGTGGATCCACGAGGCGATGGTGTCGGCGTCGGTTGTGCCCCAATCGTTATTGGTCATGTTCAGGTGGGGGAGGTCCGGGGTGAGGATATCTTCACAGGTCGATGGTTGCCAAACCGTGAATTGGGGCCCGTGCGCAAGAATACAATTTTGGACATTCATCCAGCCGACGGAATCGATATGGATCGAGCAGACATCGACATCGGTGAATAAACAATTTCGCAAATCTAGACCCGTGGTCGATCTATAAGTAAACACGGCAGAGGCCTGCTGCTTGAAAGAACAATCCTGGACATTTGCCGACATCTTTTCCACATTTAATCCTCTCAATGATTGGCCGATAAAACAGCAGTTCCAGACAGTCGCAAAATGATCCGAAGAACCAATTATCCTTAATCCATATTTTCCATCATAGAAATTGCAGTCTCTAAATACAACTTCAGGAGTGAAATCAAATTGGACTGCAGTTTGGAGGCCGTCACCATTTTTTTCCAAAATAAACTCGCAACCAGACACCTCCGCCTTCATGCACGAAACTCCCCCCAATAAACGATGCCAACCCAATGGGGTTTTTTCAAATATGCAATCACTTACTGTGATTTCATTCGAATACACACAGAGTAGTCCCCCAAGATTGGCAGAAAATCTGCAATTGGAAATTTTGTAATTTATTCCATATTCCCCAATAATACCCCAACACATATTTTCAAATGCTATGCCATTGACTTCGACAAAGAAACCACCAAAATAGGGGCTGCCTTCAATTCCCCGGTCATCTCCCTGGTCAATGGAATAGGGATCCTCTGGTCCGATGATCGTCTGGTTCGGACCTGCTCCGATCAAAGTCAATTCCTGCCGGGTCACCAACACCCGCACGAACTCCGTCCAGCCCGGTGTCGTCACCATCCGGCCCTCGTTGTAACGACCCGGTCCGATCATGATCGTATCCCCCGAGGCCGATGAATCCACCGCGTCCTGGATCACCCCGAAGTCTCCCGTCCCGTCCCGCTCCACCCGCCAGACCCGGGCCTGGGCAGCCTGGGCAACCAGCACGATCACCATCAAAACTATCATCCTGGCCATGACGGCTCTCTTTCACTCGTTTCCCCACATCTACCCGGCCGCAACCAGCAGACATCCAAGCCAGGTGAAACGGTGGATGAGCATGATGGTCCTCCTTGAAATAGATCATCGATATGTGGGACGGATTCCCTCCCCCCATGAGTCTACTGCCCTGTTTCACATCCATCAATGGCTATCATTTGACCTTGCCACCTTGGAACCAGTTGACCCCCACGCCCCCCTTGGCTAAGGTCATCGGGACGTCATCCTCCCAGAAAGGAACCCGCCATGTCCGGCAACCGCACCCGCGAAGCGTTGATCCTCGGCGTCCTGCTCGGCGCAGGCCTGACGCTGCTGGGCTGGTTCACGGCCCAGGGCATCGTCCGGCTCAGGGCCCTGGACCGCACCGTGACCGTCAAGGGTCTGGCCGAGCAGGAAGTGCCGGCGGACGTCGCCATCTGGCCCATCACCTTCGCCGTGGCCGGCGACGACCTGGCCCGGGTGACGGCCGACCTCGAGCGGAACACCGGGCTGGTCCTGGCCTTCCTGGAGACCGCCGGATTCACCGCCGACGAGGTCACCACCGGCGTGCCCGCCATCATCGACAAGCAGGCCGAGCGCTATGGCGGCGGCGACCAGGGCCGGTTCCGCTACCTGGGCAACGGGACCGTCACCGTCTACTCCCCCGCGATCGAGAAGGTGCGCGCCGCCATGCGGGACGTCGGGAACCTGGGCAAGCAGGGCGTCGCGGTGGGCTCCCAGAACTACGATTCGCGCACCCAGTTCCTGTTCACCGGCCTGAACGCCATCAAGCCCGGCATGATCGAGGAGGCCACCCGCAACGCCCGCGAGGTGGCCGAGAAGTTCGCCCGAGATTCGGACAGCAACCTGGGCAAGATCAAGCAGGCCTGGCAGGGCCAGTTCTCCATCGAGGACCGCGACAGCAACACCCCGCACATCAAGAAGGTGCGGGTGGTGGCCACCCTCGAGTACTACCTGGTCGACTGACCGGAGGCGCGATGACCACGCCGACATCCAACGCCGGACGGGCCTTCCTGCTCCTGCTCCTGGTCGTGATCTCGGCCGTGTTCCTGGCCATGATCCGGTCGTTCCTGATGGCCGTGCTGCTGGCGGGGATCTTCACCTCCCTGGCCCATCCGGTGTACCGGCGCATCCTCGGCTGGGTGCGCGGCCGCAGGTCGCTGGCGTCCCTGCTGACCCTCACGCTCATCGTGCTGGTGGTGATCCTGCCCCTGGGCGCCTTCCTGGGGGTGGTGACCTCGCAGGCCATCAAGGTGGGCAACACCATCGCCGGCCAGGTGCCCGGCGACGTCCAGAACCTGCAGCAGCTGCAGGACTGGTTCACCGGCCTGCCCCTGTTCGGCAAGGTGCAGGGCTGGGTCCAGGGATTGCCCTTCGCCGACCAGCTGACCATCGACAAGCAGGCGGTGGCGGCCAAGGCGGCCCAGCTCGTGCAGTGGCTGAGCGGCTTTCTGATCAACAGCCTGTCGGCGGCGACCACCGGAACCCTGCATTTTTTGTTCATGCTGGGGATCATGCTCTACAGCATGTACTTCTTCCTGATCGACGGCGGCAAGCTCGTGGACCTGATCCTCTACTACCTGCCCCTGGAGGACCGCGAGGAGCGCCGCCTGCTGGACAAGTTCCGCTCCGTGACCCGCGCCACCCTCAAGGGCACCGCCGTGATCGGCATCCTGCAGGGCGGCCTGGCGGGCCTGGCCTTCGCCGTGGTCGGCATCCCCAGCGCCGTGTTCTGGGGCACCGTCATGGTGGTGCTGTCGATCATTCCGGGCATCGGCACGGGCCTGATCTGGGCGCCGGCGGCGATCGTGCTGGCCGCGGGCGGACACTTGGCCGAGGGGATCGGGCTGGCGGTGTTCTGCGGTCTGGCCGTCGGCAGCATCGACAACGTGCTGCGACCCCGGCTGGTGGGGCAGGACACCAAGATGCCCGACCTGCTCATCCTGCTGGCCACCCTGGGCGGGATCCTGATGTTCGGCATCCTGGGCTTCATCATCGGGCCCATCGTGGCGGCCCTGTTCGTGACGGTGTGGGAAATCTACGGCGCGGCGTTCAAGGACGTCCTGCCTCCGGGCCGGACGGGCATCCATGATAATGAAAATCATACTTAATTAATTGGCCCTTAATCATTTGCATACGGTTGCGGAAATCCGTAACTTCATGTCCCCGACAGCGCGCTTCGCCCACCGCGACGGCGCCCCGTACGACTCAGCATACCCGACACCTTCGGAGCCTTGGGGCATGTTCAGGCTCGGGCTGGTCATTTCTGCAACCGTTAGCGCCCTGCTCGGGATCGTCGCATCCTCCCCGGCCGAGCCGCCGCCGGACTACGTCCTCGAGGAGGAGATCCGTCCCGACGGCATCCATGTCCTGGACGGCTCCTACATCCTGGACGACGGTGAATTCCAGGTCAACATCACCAACCACGGCCTGATCGGCTCCCAGTTCTCCGCAGCCCTGCCGTACAGCCACGCCCCCTCCGGACAATGGCCCGGTGGCTCCGGCCACGAATACCTGTGGGGTGCCGGGTTGTGGGTCGGGGCGCGGGTGGGGGGCGACATCGCCGTGACCACCGGCCAGTACGACCGCGAACTGCGGCCCGACGACGACCTGCGCGCCACCATCTACGAGGGGGTCGAGGGGCGGATCACGCGGCCGGCGCCCGAGGAATGGATCAGCGGGCGGCGCTACCCCGACGGCCGCGGCGACGACGACCGGGACAACCGGGTCGACGAGGACATGCTCAACGGCTACGACGACGACGGGGACGGGCTGGTGGACGAGGACTGGGGCCAGCTGGGCACCCAGATGTTCACCTGCACCATGCGCGACGACCTGCCTCTCATCCAGGAGATCTACCCCGCCCACCAGCCCCTGGGGATCACCGTGGTCCAGAGGGCCTTCACCTGGTTCCAGGACGAGTACGACGACATCGTCGGCCTGGACTTCGAGATCAAGAACACCGGCACCGAGGTGCTGACCGACGTCTACCTGGGATTCTTCGTGGACGGGGACATCCAGCGCCGCCAGGAGAACCGGTCCGATCCCGACGACCTGGCCGGTTTCTACCAGGGTTCGCGGCGGGGCAGCGACAACACCTTCTACGATCTCCAGGTCGGGTGGATGAAGGACGCCGCCCCGGTCGACCCCCTGCCCGGGGTGTTGGGCGTGGTGCTCCTCGATCATCCCACCGACTTCCGGCGCGAAAGCGACGGGCCCAACCGCGTCGGCATCCGGTCGTTCCAGATCTTCGCCACCAACACCCAGGTCATCCAGGACGGGCTGCCCCTTTCCGACCAGGACCGCTACTACGTGATGGCCCGCAACGAGATCGACCGGGACACCCGGCCCGACAAGGCCGGCGACCTGAAGTTCCTCATGTCGTGCGGTCCGTTCACCTACCTGCCCCCGGGTCGGACCCTGAACCTGCGCCTGGCCATGGTCATGGGTTACGGTTTCGAGGAGATGCTGGACAACGCCCTGCTGGCCGCCGAGATCGGCCGCGGCACCTGGATGGACCTGGACCAGAGCAGCGCCACAGGTGTGGGCCAGAGGGAGTCCCTGGTCTGCCTGGGCGATTATCCCGCCAATCCCGACGGCAGCGACCCGCTCTTCGGCTACAAGATCGTCATGATGGACGAGACCTGCGTGGGATCGGGATCCTTCATGTTCGTCGACGTCATCCGCAAGGACATCATGGAACCGCAGCCCGACGGCCGCACCTGCATCTGGGTCAACGCCGACAACTGCGAGGAGTGCTTCCGGCGGCACGGCATCCCCTGCACCGAGGCCAACGGCCTGTACTGGGTGCCGACCAACCTGCCCTGGTGGTATCCGCCTCCGCCCTACTACACCGGCACGCGCGGCAGGGAACACCATGTCGGATGGGTCCACGAGACCGAACTGCCGCCCTCACCGCCCAACATCAGGCTGGTGCCCGGCAACCACCAGGTGGAGGTCTTCTGGGACGACGGCCCCGAGTACGAGGTCGACTTCTTCAGGGGGGTGGTGGATTTCGAATCCTACCGGATCTGGCGGGTGGACGGCTGGGTCCGGCCCTCGGGCACCAGCGAACTGCTGGGTCCTCCCTCCGACATGTGGGGCATGATCGCCGAGTTCGACCTCATCAACGAGATCCCGGCCTTCCTGAACTACAACAACGTGGCCCTGCCCCTCGGCAGGAACACCGGACTGGAGGGGGCATCCTACGTCCCGCTCTGCCTGGACGATCCCCGGTTCGCCGGGCTCGGTGCGATCATGCAGGAATTCGTGGACGCCGACCGGACCGGATCGCACCTGGTCATGCCGGTCCTGCGGGATCGGGACGGCAATCCCGTACCCGGCCTTCAGCAGTTCCTGCCCTGGGAATTCTGGCCCACCGTCCTGGACACCTTCTTCGCCGTGACCCCGCGCGAGGGCGACGCCGCCCTGGGCATCCCCGCCAAGCACGGGACCCGCTACTACCACCACGTCGACACCGAGGTTCACAACGGTTTCTCGGTCTTCTACGCCGTGACCGCGGCCGACCACCTCCTGGAGGAGGAAGAAGGCCGCTATTACCCTGCCGGTTACGGCATCCAGTCCGAACCGGGCAACAACTTCAGCCTCACCGTTCCCGGGGAGGCCGCCCAGACTCCCGCCCAGCGCCGGAACGAGGGCCCCAACATCTACGTCTATCCCAACCCGGCCACGAACGAATCACTGGCCGAGTTCCAGGCCCAACCCCCCGATCACGACGACCCCGTCGGGCAGCGGATCATGTTCGCCAACCTTCCCGCCGCCCTGAACACCATCAAGGTCTACACCGCCTCGGGCGACCACGTGGTCACCCTGCGGCACGACGGCCGCACCGAGGGCGGCGCCCGCAGCTGGAACCTGCTGTCGCGCAACGGGCAGGAAGTCGGCAGCGGCATCTATCTCTACGTGGTGCAGAGCGAAGGCGGGCAGTTCGAGGATTTCTTCGGGCGGTTCGTCGTCGTGCGTTGACCCCCCTCACGACCATTCCGCGGTGATGACCTTGATCATGTTGGTGGCGCTGCGCTTGTGGAAGGGTAGCCCCGCGGTCAGGATGACCGGGTCGCCGGGCTGGACGAAACCCCGGCGCAGGGCCTGGTCCACCGCCATGGTTTCGAGCTCCTCCGCGCTGTCCACCAGGTCGATGAGCACCGGCACGGCCCCGAACACCAGGGCCATGCGCCGGGCGGTCTGGGCGTCGGGCGTCATGCCCAGCAGCATCTGCCGGGGGCGGTAGCGGGCCACCCGGCGGGTGGTGCCGCCGCTGCGGGTGCAGGTCAGGATGGCCGCGGCCTGGATGTCCTCGGCCATCTCCACCGCCGCGTGGGCCACGGCGCGGCCGTAGCTGAGCTTGATGGTCTCGTCGGCGCGGCGGGTCCAGCCCTCGTAGTCGAGCTGCTGCTCGGTGTCCGCCGCGACCCGGCCCATGACCCGCACGGCTTCGACCGGATACCGGCCCATGGCCGTCTCCTCGCTCAGCATGATCGCGTCGGTCCCGTCGTGGATGGCGTTGGCCACGTCGGTGACCTCGGCCCGGGTGGGCCGGGGGGACTCCACCATGGACTTGAGCATCTGGGTCGCCGTGATGACCGGTTTGGACGCCGCGTTGGTGCGCGCGATGATCATCTTCTGCGCTCGGGGCACCTGCTCCAGGGGAATCTCGACGCCCAGATCGCCGCGGGCCACCATGATCCCGTCGGCCGCGTCGATGATGGCGTCGATGTTGTCCAGCGCCTCGAACTTCTCGATCTTCGCGATGAGCGGCGTGTCGTGCCCCGCCTGGCGGATCACCTGCTTGACCAGTTCCACGTCGTGGGCCGTGCGCACGAAGGACAGCGCCACGAAATCCACGTCCTGCCCGAGGCCGAACAGCAGGTCGGCGCGGTCCTTGTCCCCCAGGATGGGGGCGTTGAGCGTACGGCCCGGCAGGTTGATCCCCTTGTGCGATCCCAGCTCCCCCCCCACGATGATCCGGCAGTGGATGTCCGTACCCGTGGCCGATTCGACCACCAGCTGCATGGCCCCGTCGGCCAGCTGGATGATGTCGCCCGGCCGCACGCTCCGCGGCAGGTCTGCGTAGGTCAGACCGACCTCGCGGTCGTCTCCCGGAACCGCCCGGCTGGTCAGGACCAGGGATGCGCCCTCCTTCAGGGTCGCGGTTCCGGCGGCCATGCCCGCGGTGCGGATCTTGGGTCCGGCCAGGTCCTGCAGGATGGCCACGGGCGCGTCGCGGCGGGCCGCGACCTCGCGGATCGTCCTGATCATGCCCGCGTGCTGCTCGTGGTCGCCATGGCTGAAGTTCAGGCGGCAGACGTTCATGCCGGCTTCCATCAGGCGCTCCAGGACCTCAGGATCGCTGCTGGCCGGCCCGATCGTGCAGATGATCTTCGTCTTGATCATGGGTCATCCCGGGAAAAGGGTGAGGCGGGGAGATTGCCGCGGCCAGGATACCAAGCCGCGCCCGCCGGGTAAACGGGGAGTTCGGACCGGGGGGCGGGGCCGGGAATCAGCGGGAGAAGTCGAAGCCCCAGCGGACCAGGGTGATGGCCACCAGCAGGGCGCCCTCCCAGCGGCTGAGCTTCCAGCCCGTGCGCATCATCACCACGACCACCACCACCATCGCGGCCAGCACCGTCACGCTGCTGAGGGCGGCCGGATCCACGCTCATGGGACTGAGGACGGCGGCCAGGCCGAGGACGCCCAGCAGGTTGAACAGGTCGCTGCCGACGAGGTTGCCCGCGGACATGCCGTGCTGGCCTCGATGCAGGGCCACCAGGGAGGTGGCGAGCTCCGGAGCCGAGGTCCCGATCGCCACGATGGTCACCCCGATGACCCACTCGGAGACGCCCATCAGGCGGGCGAGGCTGCCGGCCGCCTCGACGAAGAAGTGCCCGGCGCCCACGATGACCACGATGCCCACCAGGAAGCGGGGGATGTCCACCCGGTTGAAGCGGCCTGGCGGCACCGGTTCGCCGGCTTCGGCCCGCTGGACGATGAGAACCGCGATGTAGACCACCAGCAGGGCCATGAGAATGGCCCCCTCCAGCCGGGTGACGGCCAGGTCCCGCAGGAAGAAGACGAGCAGGAGGGTCGTCCCGATCAGGTCCCCCCCGTCGCGGTAGACCAGGCGCGGAGAGGTCGCAACGCCCCGGAAAAGGGCCAGTCCGCCCAGGATGAAGCCCAGGTTGAAGATGTTCGACCCCACGACGTTGCCGACGCTGATGTCCGACTGGCCCTTCAGGGCGGCGACGGCGGTCACGGCGAACTCGGGCGCCGAGGTGCCGATGGCCACCACGGTCAGGCCGATGACCAGGTCGGAGACTCCCAGGCGTCGGGCGATGCGGGTGGCGGAATCGACCACCTGCACGGCGCCCCACCACAGGCCGGCGATGCAGGCGATGATGATGCCGATGTCCAGGACGACGATCACGCGGGCAACACTCCGGGGTACGGGGAAACAGGGCGCCGGGCCCGTCCATTGAACAGGCGGTCGGCTGCCGGGTCAAGGCCGGCCGGGGCTACAAGGAATCGTCGTGGGATCGGTTTGTCAATTCGGTCACTGGGAAGGCCGGCCCCTTCCCGTCCCGGCCGGGCGCGTATTATGCTTGCCGGGGAATGGAATGGATGATCCCATGCCGACAGGAGGTCCCCATGGCAGCCCGCGTCCGGATGGCCGCACTGGCGTTGCTCGTTCTGGCGTGTCCGCTCGGCACCGCCGCCGCAGGGCTGCAGCCATCCGGCTCCGGCATCGCCGAGGAG
>JAHJTW010000110.1 GCA_018829565.1 bacterium
CGAGGAGAACGGCCACTTCATCGACAACCTGAATCCCGACTCGCTGGAAACCCTGACCGGCTGCAAGCTCGAGCCCATGCTCGGCGAGGTCGAGGCCGGGTACCGCTGCCAGTTCATGCGCCACGGGTACTTCTTCGCCGATCCCAAGGACTCCCGACCAGGCCGGCCGGTGTTCAACCGCACCGTGACCCTGAAGGACACCTGGGGCAAGCTGGAGGCGCGCGGCGAGACCGGTTGAATCGTCCCGGAACGGTCGGAGGCCTGACCTGCACGATGCGGGTCAGGCCCATTTTTTCCGGATGAATCCGTCAGTTCAGTTGACCACCAGCACCTTGCCCGCCGCGCTCGTCCGGCCGTCCTCCCAGCGCATGAAGTACATGCCCGAGGCCACGTCGTGCCCCGCGGCGTCCCGGCCGTTCCAGGTGATCCGCGCCATCCCGTCGCCCCCGTCCTCACCGCGAAGCAGCACCACCGTGCGGCCCCGGACGTCGAACACCAGCAGACGCCCCTCCGAGGGCCGGGGACTGGCGGCCATGATCGTGCAGTTGCTCCCGCTCTGGAAGGGCGCCGGGTAGACCCGCAAGCCGGCCGCACCGGAGAAGATCTCCTGCTCCACGGCCGACACCGGCCGGTAGCCGTGGGGACCGGCCCCTGAGGGCGTGTACCCGTGGCACACCGAGCACTCGCTCAGGGTCCCGGCGTGGCCCTGGAGGTCGACCATCACCTGATTGTCTCTTTCCTCCCGGCTGGGGAAGATCGCATGGGGGCTGTTGTGGCACCCGGTGCACATGACCCCGCCGTGGCCCCGGGCGTTCCGGTAAAGGACGCCCTGCGGCTCACCGTAGGTGGATGTGTGGCAGGTGCGGCACGCGGGTTCCTCCAGCCACGGAATCCGGCCGTTCTCGATGCTGGTATGCATGGTCCGCATGGTGCCGTGGCAGTCCTGGCAGACCATGCCGTGATCGTTGGCCATGGTGCCCCGCAGGCACTGCGTGTTCGGACCGGGGTGGCACATGTTGCAGCCCTGGATCCCGGGCAGCACTTCGTCCAGGAAGTTGTGCTTCTCGTGGATGCGCCGGGAGAAGTATCCCGCGGATCCGGGGGCGGGTCCGGTCAACGGCGGCGACCCGTGGCAGGATGCGCAGAGGATGGGCTGGTCGGCGGGATTGAAGCCACCTTCACGCTCGTGACCGTCGAGGATGTCCTGCTCGCTGGAGTGGCACCGACTGGTCACGCAGTTGATCTCCGTGGAAACCGGGAGCACGGGGCGAGCCGTCGCCAGCACCTGTCCGCCGTCGCTCCTGAGGGTGACCAGGGCCAGCTGGTAGGGATCCTCGACCGTGGGTGCCGCATCGGTGAAGGGGGTGACGGGGATGCCCTCGGCGATGAAGAAATCCCCCGCGGGGTCGAAGGTCCCCGTCAGGCCCTTTCCCGTCAATCCGACGTCCGTCGGAATCGGCACGCCGAACAGGTCCTGGGCATGGTCCCAGAAATCCGTCTTCCCGGCCGAATAGGTGTTGCCGGGAATGGAATACTCGAGGGTTCCTCCGGCGGTCATGATCCGGGGGAGCCGGGTCGGATCACCACGTTGGATGACCTGGGCGTTGAGGGTGTTGAACGGGGGCAGGATGGACAGCACGGAGTGATCCTTGTTCATGCAGTGCATCCCGAGGTCGTTGTTGACCAGGATGACGTAATCACCGGGCCCCTGGGCGAAGGTGCCGCCGACGCCCATCAGCAGAACCGCCCCGGCGGCCAGGGCTTGAACGAACCGGAGACCGAAGGCGATGGAAATCATGGGATCCCTCCTGGAAGCATAAGGTGAGGCCCGCATTCCCCCGGCAGGGCGCCGGATCATCCCCAGGGCGAACGTCCAGGGCAGCCGAGGGATTCTGGAATCGAAAAATCCATACCATTTTCCTTTGGTATTATCAAGCATTTAGTTTAGAAATTTATTGATTTTGATATTGAACGGATCCCGGCGGTTTCCCCACCTTGACCGTCCGGCAGGATTGCCCTATCAATGGCTTCAATTCAACGAGGAAGGAGGTGACCATGTCCCTGAACGAACGCATCGCCCTGACCCGCTTCGCCAAGAGCGCCGGCTGAGCGGCCAAGCTGAGTCCGGGTGACTTGTCCGAGATCATCGCAACCATCAAGGACGCCTCGAGCCCCGATCTGCTGGTGGGATTCGAGACCGCGGATGACGCCGCCGTCTACCGTCTGGACCCCGAGCGGGCCCTGGTGTGCACGGCAGACTTCATCACCCCCGTCGTCGACGATCCGTTCACCTTCGGGCGCGTGGCCGCGGCCAACTCCCTCAGCGACGTGTACGCCATGGGGGGAACCCCCCTGGTGGCCCTGAACCTGCTCGGCTATCCCCCCGCCGGCCTCCCCAACGCCGTCCTGGGCGAGATCCTCGCCGGTGCGGCCGCGGTCTGCGCCGAGGCCGGTTGCAGCGTGGGTGGCGGCCACTCCGTCCGCGACGACGAGGTCAAGTTCGGCCTGAGCGTGACCGGCACCGTGCACCCTGACCGCATCCTGCGCAACAGCACCGCCAGGCCCGGCGA
>JAHJTW010000111.1 GCA_018829565.1 bacterium
CCATGCAAGTGCTCTACCGACTGAGCTACGTGGGCTCCTCTATAACGATGTCATGCGCCAAGCTGCTGGAGCGGGAAACGGGGTTCGAACCCGCGACCCTCAGCTTGGAAGGCTGATGCTCTGCCAACTGAGCTATTCCCGCTCCATCGAGCCGTTTTCGTGGTGGGGGGGGGAGGATTCGAACCTCCGAAGGCGTCTGCCGACAGATTTACAGTCTGTTCCCTTTGACCGCTCGGGAACCCCCCCGACCTGCTCCTGGCGTTGCCCTGGCCCGGCACCGGGCCGGGCGGCGGTTGCTCTACTCAGGGACCGGTCAATGATCCCTGCCTTGCGGTGGAGCTGGCGAGAGGACTTGAACCCCCAACCACCTCATTACAAGTGAGGAGCTCTACCAGTTGAGCTACGCCAGCTCAATCTCCCGCAAAGCCATCCAGCCGCGAAGCTGGCCAGCCCTCACCGGCATCCAGCCAAAATTCGGCCCGGGTCCAGGAATCTCCCTCAAGACGCTGCATGAGGCGGCCGGACCGAGGCCGATTTGGGTCCGGGAATATATAACGCCCCTCGAGGATATGTCAAGAACTTCAAGCACTATTTTGGTTGCAGGGCCGCCAGGCAGAGATCCTCCACCAGGGCTTCGAACCCGATGCCGACGGCGGCGGCGGCCTTAGGCACCAGGCTGTTTTCGGTCATCCCCGGGATGGTGTTGACCTCGAGACAGAAGTACCGGTCCCCGTCCAGGCGGAAGTCGATCCGGGCCAGACCCCGACAGTCCAGAATATCAAAAACTCTCAAGGCATCGCCCGAAATCTGCTCGTAAAGGGGAGAATGCACGGGCGCCGGGACGAGGTACTCGCTGGCCCCGGTGGTGTACTTGTGGGCGTAGTCGTAGAAGCCCTGACGGGGGCGTATCTCCAGCAGGGGCAAGCGCCTGCCCAGGAAGATGGCCGCCGTCAGCTCCCTGCCGGGGATGAACCGCTCGAGGATCACGTCCAGGATCCGGTCGGGCGCCGCGGCCAGGACGGCCCCGAAGGCATCGGCGAATCCCCCGGGGGATTCCACGATGCGCACCCCCACCGAGCTGCCGGCGCTGTTGAGCTTGACCACCAGGGGGAAACCGATCTCCACCGCGACCCGCTCCAGGATGTGGTCCAGCCCCAGATCCGAGCTCCGGTCGTTGCCCGTCCGGCCCACGACCGCCTCGGGGTGGTCGCCGGCCTTGTCCCAGGTGACCTGGAGCCAGTCGGGGGTGGGCACCCCCGCGCCCCGCATCACCCGCTTGGCCGCGCCCTTGTCCATGGCCAGGGCGCTGGCCAGGGGACCGGACAGGGCGTAGGGCACGCCCATCAGGTCGAGCAGGGCCTGGAGGTGGCCGTCCTCCCCCTGGCCGCCGTGCAGGGCGGGAAACACGACGTCGTGATCCCGCAACTCCTTCAACCCGGCGACGGCGGCCACGCCGGGGATGTCAAGGGGGGTCACCTGGTGGCCACCCCGCTCCAGGCCCGCGACCACCGCCTGGCCCGTCAGCAGGGAAATGTCCCGTTCCGAGGAATCTCCGCCCATCAGCACTGCGATCTTCATGGCTTCTCCAGCAGGACCACCGCCTGCGCCGTCACGCACTCGCCCCGTCCCTCGGGACCCAGGCCCTCCCCCCGGGTCGCCTTGATGTTGATCCGACCGGTTTCGGTCTCCAGCGCCTCGGCGAGCCGGGCGGCCATCGCGGCCGCCCGGGGCGCGATCGCCGGCTGCTCGCAGATGACCGTCACGTCCAGGTTGACCACCCGGAAGCCCTGACCTCGGACCGGCGCCCAGGCCCGGACCAGCAGGTCGACGCTGTCGGCGCCCTCCCAGCGTGGATCGGTGTCGGGAAACAACCGGCCGATGTCCCCACCGCCCACCGCGCCCAGGACGGCGTCGGTCACCGCATGGCAGACCGCGTCGCCGTCGGAATGCCCGAGGGGTCCGACCGGGCAGCCGGGAAAGTCCACCCCTCCCAGGATGCAGGGCCTGCCGGGAACCAGCCGGTGCCGGTCCCAGCCCTGGCCGATCCGCAGGGTCATGGGAAGACCTCCGCCCCGGCGAGGGGAACCCCCGCGCGGTCCTTGTCCGAAACGATGACGTCCACCCCGTCCTGCACGGGCCAGACGATCCCCAGGTCGGGGTCGTCGAAACGGATCACCC
>JAHJTW010000112.1 GCA_018829565.1 bacterium
CAGCTGCTGGCCGGTCTGGCCCCGGGCGTAGAAGGTGCGGCTGACCTGCACCCCGCCGAAGGAGCGGTTGGCCAGGGTGCCGCCGTACTCGCGGGCGAAGGGGACGCCCATGGCGACGCACTGGTCGATGATGCCGGTCGAGAGCTGGGCCAGACGGTAGACGTTGGCCTCGCGGGACCGGTAGTCGCCGCCCTTGATGGTGTCGTAGAACAGGCGGTGGATGCTGTCGCCGTCGTTCTGGTAGTTCTTGGCGGCGTTGATCCCGCCCTGGGCGGCCACGCTGTGGGCGCGCCGGGGGGTGTCCTGGATGCAGAAGTTCAGGACGTTGTAGCCCAGTTCGCCCAGGGTGGCCGCGGCGCCGCCGCCGGCCAGGCCGGTGCCCACCACGATGATCCTGTGCTTGCGGCGGTTCCCGCCGGGGGCCACCAGCGGGTTGTCCATCATGTGCCTGTCCCACTTTTCGGCCAGCGGGCCGCCGGGGATCTTGGCGTCGAGAATCCTGTTGCCGGACATATCAATGACCTCCCGGAGCGAGATTCGGATCACCGAAGAGGTACATGTAAACGGGGATCGCGATGAAGCCGATGGCCAGGATCACGCCGTAGAACCAGGCGATCTTGGTCAGGATCGGCAGGTACCTGTCGTTGGTCCAGCCCAGGGACTGGAACGCGCTCCAGAAGCCGTGGCGCAGGTGCAGCCCCAGCAGGACCATGACGAGCACGGTGAAGGCGGTGAATCCGACGCCCTTGAAGGTGGTCACCACCGTCTTGTAGAGGTTCTTCACCACCGTGTCGTGCTTGGTGTAGACCTCGTGGTCCCCGAACTTGAACAGCCAGATGTGGGCGATCACGAAGAAGATCAAGAGGATTCCCGTGTAGATCATGGACTTGGAGGCGAAGGTCTTGCGGCTCTTGCCGCCGGCATCCCGGGAGTACTTGTACCCCTCGGAGCGCGCCTTCCGCTTGTCCGTCCAGGCCACGGTGATGGCGGCGATCATGTGGAAGAGGAAGATGGCGAGCAACACCACTTCGAAGGCGTAGATGAACCAGCCGTGGAGCATGCTTTCGAGGAAATGGGCATAGTCGTTGAAGGCGTCGGGACCGATGAAGAGGGTGAGATTACCGATCAGATGGACGGTGACGAACCCCATGAGGGCCAGTCCCGTGATGCCGGTGATCACCTTCTTCCCGACCGACGACCAGGCTACCGAGCCGATTGAAGCCATGAATCCTAGTCTCCTGGGAAGTAGGTCAGCGTGAGCCGTCATGGACTGTGGAATTAGAACATAATCGCCGGGAGCGGGCAGCACAATTTTTTGACAGGCGGGCCGGGAATGGAGGGCAACCCCTTGGCTGATAATAAAATCCCTTATCGGTAGTGGGACTTGTCATGAATTTAACGGGGAGGTCGGATCAGTTCCTGGATGATCTCCTCCAGCAGCCCGACTCCCACCGGCAACAGGGCGTCATTGAAGTCGAAATCCGGGGCGTGCAGAACCGGGTGCTCTTCTCCCGCGCCCAGGCCGATCATGGCCCCCCGGCCCAGGGCGGCCAGGTGCCCGAAATCCTCGGACCAGCGGAAGGGACTCTCCCGGGGCTCGATCACCGGGAGGCCGAGATCCCCGGCGGCCCGGGCGACGATCCGGACGGCCGCGGGGTCGTTCCAGGTGACGGGGAATTCCTCGCTGAAGCTGACGGAGCAGGCCAACCCGTGGTCGGCGGCGGCTGCGGATGCGGCCAGCTTCGCCCCCTCCATCAGCTCGGCCATGACCTCGTCGTCGTCGCTGCGCACCGTTGCGAGAACCTCCGCCTCGCCGGGGGTGATCCCGAAGGACCGTTCCCCGATCCTGGTGTGGACGATGGTCACCAGGGCCAGGCGGCCCGGATCCCGCTGGCGATCCGGGAGGTTGATCAGATCCAGAATGAGACGGGCGACGGCGCGGTCGGGGCTGCGGCCCTGTTCCGGGTAGGCGGCGTGGCTGGTCCGTCCGGTCAACCTGATGGTCACCCCGGCGCTTCCGGCGGCGAACGCCCCTTCCCTCAGCAGAATGGCGCCTTCGGGGTGCCCCGGCAGGTTGTGCAGGGCGAAGATCCAGTCGGGCTTCAGGGCGCCGAAGCGCGGATCGGCCAGCAGGGCGGCCGCTCCCTGTCCCGTCTCCTCGGCCGGCTGGAACACCAGCACGCAGCGCCCGCAGGCCGGAGGACGGGCCGCCAGCCGCTCCGCCGTCCCCAGCAGGATGGCCATGTGCCCGTCATGGCCGCACTTGTGGGCCACGCCGGGGGAGAAGGAGGCATGGTCGATGTCCAGGGTCTCGGGGATGGGCAGGGCGTCCAGTTCGGCCCGCAGCATGACGGTGGGGCCGGACCCCGGGCCGCTGAAGACGGCGGCGACGCCGTGGCCCCCCAGCCCGGTCAGCAATTCGTCGGGCTGGAGGGAGGCCAGGGCCTCGGCGACGAAGGCGGCGGTGGTCTCCTCCCGGCCCGAAACCTCGGCCAGGGCATGCAGACGTCGGCGGAGGTCCGATAGGTCCGAGGGTCGAGGGTTGGCCATGCGGGCGGGGTCCTTTCTCAGGATGACGTTCATTCAAGTTGCGCTGCGGGCGGGTCCGGCCGGCTCCGGCCGACGACGGCCCGCACGGTTTCGCGGGTGGACGGATTGTCCGCGATCGCTCATCATCGCGCCACCTGGAATCCATCCTCCAGCAGGGAAGATAACCATGGACGAGACCACCGGCGCGGTCCGCAGCATGTACGAGCAATACCCCTACCCCTCGGGCCCGGTCGTCAACCGGGTCGGGGGCGACGTCGAACTGGTCCTGAGTTACGGAGCCAGGCGCAGGGAGACGAGCGGCCCCTACCGGGTGCTGGACGCGGGCTGCGGCCGCGGGCTCGGCCTGCTGGGCGCCGCCACCCTGCAACCGGAGGTGCGGTTCCTCGGGGTGGACGTCAGCCGCGTCTCCCTGGAGGACGCCCGCCGCCAGGCGGATCAGCGGGGGCTGAAGAACGTGGCTTTCGCCGAGGTGGATCTCATGACCCTGGACGGGCTGGAGGTTCCCCCGGGCGGATTCGACGTCATCCACTCCTCGGGGGTGCTGCACCACCTGGCCGACCCGCTGGCGGCGCTGGCGGGACTGAGGGGCGTCCTGGCTCCCCACGGGGTCATCAACCTGATGGTCTACGGGCGGTGCGGGAGGGAGGCCCTGCAGGACCTCGCCGGGGCCGTGGCCCTGCTCTTTCCTTCGGATGTGGGCCTGAAGGACCGCCTGCCCGCCGCCCGCGAAGCCGCCGCCCTGGCCCGCGGCCACGCCCTGGCGGGCACCCGGTTCGAGGACACCGCCGGCGTCGACGACGTGGAGTTCGTCGACCGGATGCTGAACGTCAACGAGACGAGCTACGACGTTCCGGCCCTCTTCGACCTGCTGGAGGCCGCCGGCCTGACCTTCCTGCGCTGGCTGGAGCCCGCGGACTGGGACCCGCGCCGGCTGGTTCCCGAAGGCGAACTCCGCCGCCGCCTCCTGGACCTGGAACCCCGCCAACGGTTCACGGTGCTGGAGCGGATCTTCCGGCCCGCCGGGCTGGAGCTGATCGTCGCCCACGCAGGCAACGAGCCTCGTCCGCCCCTTTCCGCCGCCGATCTCCCCAGGGCTCGATTCCGGCTTCATCCCGAGACGGTCATCAACAAGGGTGTGCGCCACACCCCGGCCGACATCCGGACCGAGACCCTGAGCTTCACCGTGCGGACGCGGAAGCCCGTGGCCCTGGGAGCGGGTCCGGTCGCCCAGGCGGTTCTGGTCCTTGCGGAGAAGCCGGGTACCAGGACGGGAGCGGCCCTTATCTCGGAACTGAGGAGGGCAGGCCTGGGGGCGCCGGAAGCCCAGGCGATCATTCTCGAACTCCTGCGCAATGAGGTTATTTTCCGTTTGCCCTAACGAAAGTCTAATGTGATTCCGCGCTTTATGTTAAAGAAAACCCTAAATCAGGACAATGAAAGAACGATATTATTCTCAGTGATGTGATGCACTCGACTGGGGGTAATCAATGTTCAGATCCTGGAGTCTCAAAACCAAGTTGCTGGTCCTCGGAGTCGTCGGAATTACGGTTCTGGTGGCTGCCCAAGCTGTGGTGAATTACCACCGGATGTGGGATCTGGCCATCGACCAGAGTGTCGACAAGACCCGCAGCATCGTGCTGATGGCCGAGGCCGCCCGCGAGGAGATGGGCAACAAGTGGGACAGCGGCCTCATCTCTCCGGAAATGCTGCGCGAGTGGGCCGATGCCGGGGAACTCGACAAGGTCGTCGCTGCGGTTCCGGTGGTCACCGCCTGGAAGATGGTCGAGGCCAAGGCCGAAGCCGGCGGCTTCTCCCTCAAGGTTCCCAAGAACCAGCCCCGGAACCCCGACAACGAACCCGATGCCCGTGAGCGGGAGATTCTCGCGAAATTCGAGAGCGAGGGACTCGAGGAATTCAGTTTCGTCGATCACGACCTGAATGCAGTCCGGTATTTCCGTCCCATCAGGCTGACCCAGGAATGCCTGATGTGCCACGGTGACCCGGCCACGTCGGCGGGAATCTGGGGCAACACGGCCGGACTGGATCCGACGGGTACTCGAATGGAGAACTGGAAGGTGGGAGAGGTCCATGGGGCTTTCGAGATCATCCAGTCCCTGGATGCCACCCAGGCAATGATCCGGGCGACCATGTGGCGGAACCTGCTGATCAGCGCGGTGCTCGGCCTGCTGGGCATGGGCCTTTTCGCCTGGACCATCAACAGCGCCGTCACCCGACCCATCTTCCGGGTCATTTCCCGCCTGCGGAACAACGCCGAACAGGTGAGTGTGTTCTCGGGCCAGGTTGCCGATTCGGGGACCAACCTCGCCACCAGCGCATCCACCCAGGCTGCGAGCCTGCAGGAGATCAGCGCCTCCCTGACCGAGATCACCCGCCTGACCACGACCAATGCGGACAAGGCCGACGGGGTGAACGAATCGGTCCACCAGGTCCAGAACGCAGCCTCTGACGGCAAGGCGGCCATGGGGAGGATGGCCGCGGCCATCGAGAAGATCCGCAAGGGCGCAGAGCAGTCGGCCTCCATCGTCGGCAGCATCGACGCCATCGCCTTCCAGACCAATCTTCTGGCCCTGAATGCCGCCGTCGAGGCTGCCCGGGCCGGCGATGCCGGCAAGGGTTTCGCCGTGGTGGCCGAAGAGGTCCGCAACCTCGCCAAGCGGAGCGCAGATGCGGCGAGCGACACAACGCGCATCCTCGCCGAATCCGGAGAGAGCTCCCAGCAGGGCGTGGTCATCGCAGGGGAAGTGGAAAAGTGTCTCGAGCGGATCGCAGCCTGTGTGGACGACATGGAAGCCATGGTCCGTGACGTCTCCCACGCGAGCACCGAGCAGGCCCGGGGCGTGACCGAGATCAACGCGGCCGTGTCGGACATGGACCATGTGACCCAGGGCAATGCCGCCAGCGCCGAGGAATCGGCGGCCGGGGCCGAGGAACTCGCCGCCCAGGCGTTCGAACTCAACGGGCTGGTGGGGGAACTGGTGGTCGTCGTGGCAGGGCGGTCACCGGGCCGGCCGGCCGCCTCCGGCCCCGCCACAGGACAGGCGGGCAAGCCCAGCGGGGGGGCGTCGGCCGCACACGGACGGGGATCGAAACCACTGCCGAAAAGGACTGCCGGGCCCCGGAGGGCTCAGGAAGTCATCAGGCTGGAGGAAGAGGAGATCCTCATCTGAGTCCAGGATTAATCGAGGGGAATCGGCGGCGGCTCGGGGGAGCCGCCGCCGTCGTTCTACCGGTAGACGGCCTTGAGCCGCGACCAGCTCTCCGCCCGCTCCGCGACCAGCAGGTCGTTCCCGACGAGGGTGACCTGACGGGGGTAATGCGGATCCTGTTTCCGCACCGGACCGGATCGGCTACATTCCCGGGGAAAGGATGCCGCCATGACCGATGCCGCCCCGCCCGGGGACCACTTCACCACCGTCCAGGACATCGCCCGCCTCGTCGCTGGGCGGGGGGGCCGCGCGCTCCTGGTGGGCGGTTCGGTCCGTGACCGGTTGCTGGGCCTGGAATCCCCCGATTTCGACCTGGAGGTCTTCGGGATCCAGCCCCGGGACCTGATCGAGCTGCTGGAATCCTTCCACCCCGTCGACCCCACCGGCAGGGCCTTCGGCGTCCTCAAGCTCAAGGGCTTGCCCATCGACGTGTCGCTGCCCCGGCGCGAATCCAAGATCGGCCTGGGACACCGGGGATTCCTCGTCGATGCGGACCCTTTCCTCCCGCTGGAGGCGGCCGCTGCCCGCAGGGACTTCACCATCAACGCCATCGCCGAGGATCCCCTGACCGGGGAGGTCATCGATCCCTTCCAGGGACGCCGGGACCTCGCGGACCGCATCCTGCGCCACACCTCGGACCAGTTCGACGAAGACCCCCTCCGGGTGCTGCGCGGCATGCAGTTCATCGCCCGCTTCGGTCTGACCGCCGCCCCAGAGACGGTCCTCCTCTGCCGGGGCATCGGGATGGAAGGGCTCGCACCGGAGCGCATCTTCGAGGAGTGGCGCAAGCTCATCCTCACGGGGGAAACGCCTTCGCTGGGCCTGGCCTTCCTGCGCAATACCGGCTGGATAGATCACTTTCCGGAGCTGAAGGCCCTGATCGGCTGTCCCCAGGACCCCCGCTGGCATCCCGAAGGGGACGTCTGGACCCACACCCTCCACTGCCTGGACGCCTTCGCCGAGGAACGCACGGGGGACGAATGGGAGGACCTGGTGGTGGGGCTGGCCGTGCTCTGCCACGACCTGGGCAAGCCGGCGACGACCACGGACGAACCGGATGCCATCCGGTCCCTGGGGCATTGCGAGGCGGGGGAGGAGCCGACCCGGACCTTCCTCGGCCGCATGACCCGCCAGCTGGACCTCGTCGAGCAGGTCGTCCCCCTGGTGCGGGAGCACCTGCGGCCGGACGAACTCCACAAGGCGGGGGCAGGGGACGGGGCCGTCAGGCGTCTGGCCTCACGGGTGGGGCGGATCGATCGCCTGGTGAGGGTGGCGCGGGCGGACCGCAGGGGGCGGCCGCCGCTGGAGGACGACTTCCCCGCCGGCCCCTGGCTCCTGGAGCGGGCCGAGTCCCTGAAGGTCGAGCGCCGGGCCCCGCGACCCCTGGTGCAGGGCCGGCACCTGATCGCCCTCGGCCGCACGCCGGGACCCGATTTCGGGCCCATCCTCGACGCCTGCTACGAGGCCCAGCTGGACGGCGCGTTCACCGACGAGGAAGGAGGCGTGGCCTTCCTGCGCGCCCTCCTCGCCGGAGGGACCGACCGAAACTAGAAGTAGACCTTCCCGCGGAGCCCCCACATCTCCATCCTGAAGTCATCCACGAGCGTATCGGGATCCCGGTCCAGGATGCAGAAATCGGCCGCCACTTCCAGCGGCAGCCCGCTCGGCCGGTCCAGGACCATGCCCAATCCCCAGGCCAGGCCGTCGGGTTGCAGTCCGGAGTCCTGGCCGAAGCGGAACGCGATGAGTTCCAGCAGCAGCAGTTCCAGTCCGAAGTGGTTGCTGGCGCGGCCGTAGGGCTCGTCGGGCATGATCCGCGCGAACGACAGGGACGTCCGCACCGGTTGCCGGGCGTACCGGGGATGGTCGAAACCCGTCGCGAATGTGAACCCCAGGCGCCAGGCCTCGGGCAGGCGCATTTCCCGGCCGTCGGAGGTGAGGGTTTCGCCGGTGAGGTTCTGCCGGCTTGCGGTCATCATCAGGGCGAAATCCCCGCCGGGGTGGGCGCCCGGCAGGCACAGGGATGTGCCGAAGTCGTAGGTGTCGGCCGTCCCGGAGGCGGGGTCTCCATCGTGGTGGCGCCTGACGGCCCCGACGGTCCACTGGATGTCCCGTCCCCTGAAGGCGAGGTCCCCGAGGTCGCGGCTGAGGCCCAGGAGGGTGACGCGGTCGGTCCAGGTCTTGAATTCCCCGTCGGGGTCGTATGCCGTCCTGAAGATCCCCTCGAATGTGAAGCTCTGCCGGCTGAAATCCAGGCGCCAGCCCCGGTATTCCGCCGAGGCGCCCCAGGAATCGAAGTCCATCTCGTCGGTGTAGGTGGAGTGGGCGTACCCACCCCCGATGCCGTCGCCTCCGGGAAGAGGGGCGGGATTCCGCAACAGGGCTCCCGGGCCCGTGTCCCCGGCCAGGTCGGCCCCGCCGAGGGCGGCGTTGCGCGGGCCCTTGAAGAGGTTATCCCACATGGAAGTCGAAATCCCGACCTGGGCGAAGCCGGCGGCCGAGGCGAGACCGGGCAGGACCGCGAGAAGGGCGAGCAGGATCGTCAGCGAGCGCAGGATCATGAGGTCCACTCCCGAAAAAGAAACCCGGTGGTCACCGGGTTTCAAGATGGGGCAATCCGGGAAACGGGTCAAGGATCGGTGGCCAGGGAGGCCTGTTCCTTCCGTCCGCGGGTCCGCAGCCGTCGCCACAGCCGGGCGAATCCCCAGCCCCACCGCGTGAAGATCCAGTAGAAGGCGGGGAGGGCGCTGAGGATCAGCACCGTGCTGCTGGTCAACCCGCCGATGGAGCTCAGGGCCAGGTTCTCCCAGATGTCCTTGCCGCCGGTCAGATCCTTCTTGTAGAGCAGGGGCAGCAGGCCGGCGATGGTGGTGCCGCTGGTCAGGAGGATCGAACGCATCTGGATGCGCACGCCCTGCAGGATGGCGTCCCGCAGGATCCCCTGCCGCTCCGGTCCCGGCAGGCGCCACAGGTCGAAACCGCCGAACCTGTCCTTGGCCGGGACCTGGTCGGGGCCCAGGCCCCGTCCGGCCACGATCTCGCGCACCTGCAGCCGGAACCGGTTGATCAGCAGGATGGCGTTGTTGACCACGATGCCGAACATCAGGATCAGTCCGATCTTGGCCGACGAGTCGAACTCGCTGCCGGTGGCCCAGAAGATGCCGGCCACCCCCGACAGGGCCATGGGCACCGAGAGCAGGACCAGCAGCGGCAGGAAGAAGCTCTCGAACATGGCCGCAAGGGCCATGAAGATGAAGGCGAGGGTCAGCCACAGGGTGGCCTGGAGTTCCTCCTCCTCCTCCTCGGACATCTGCTGGCCGCTCATGTCCTCGACCGTGTACCCGTAGGGCAGCTCGATCCCGGCGATGATGTCGGCGATGAACTGGCGCCGCATGCGGTCGGTGCCGATGTACTCCCAGTTGATGAGCTGGCTGTACCGCTGGTCGTGGCGGTTGATGCTGCTGATCTCGGGCCGCTGCTCGATGCGGATCAGCCGCCCCAGCTGGACCTTCTGGCCGCGGCTGGTGGTCATGGTGCGCCCGAGGATCTGGTCGTACTCGATCTCGTTCGCGTCGTCGAAGGTCAGCATCAGGCGCTGGTCCTCGCCGTCGAGCACCATGTGCCAGGGCTGTTCCACGCCCAGCAGGCGGCGGATGTGGCCCATGACCTCGGCCATGCTCAGGCGGTGCCGGGCCAGGGCGTCGCGGTCGAGGATGACCACGGTCTCGTCGGTCGAAGCCCGGCTGAACTGGTCCCCGCTGGTCAACCGCGGGTTGCGCACGCGCCGGTTGCGCTCGAGGCGCGCCACCACGCCGTCGCTGATCTCCTTGAGCTTCTTGCTGTTGTAGCCGTCCAGGCGGATGGTGGAATTGGATTGCCCGCCGCCCCGGCCGCCCTTCATGTAGGGGTCGCCGAAACCGTTGATCCAGATGAACATGCCGCCGAGCTCCTCGGCCAGCACGATGAACTGGTTGCGGAACATCTCGGGGTAGGCCGACTTGAGCAGATCGTCCTCGAACTCGAGATTGATCCAGGAGCGGTTCTGGTAGGCGCCGCTGCGCATGTGGGCGCCTTCGGGCAGGGGCAGGACCTCGTCCTCGAACAGGGCGATGGTGGCGCTGCTGAGCTTCACGTCCGTTCCGACCGGACGCTCGCAGTAGACCACGATCTGTTCCTTGGGCTGGGGGCGCCAGAACCCCCCGGTGCGCACCTTCTCCTTGAAGACGTAGCCGGTCCCGGCGAACAGGGCCAGGGACACCACCACCGGATAGAACCAGAACCGGGTGTGCAGCCGGGTCAGGCCCTCGGCGTAGCTGACGAAGACCCCCACGCCCAGGAGGAGCCCGCCGCAGGCGGCGATCCAGGGCAGGATGTCCACCGCGGTGTGGTTGCCCTTCCAGATCCAGGCCCCGGCGAAGGCGCAGGCGACGAGGACGGCGATGCCCAGGCCCCAGCGCCAGAGCATGGCCCAGCCCGTCAGGCCGAACTCGTCGGCCGAGGCGTCGGTCTGCCGCATCTCCTTCTCGGCGGGACCGCGCAGGGCCACCGGGATCCAGCAGAAGGCCACGAAGATGCTGGCCAGCATGGCGATGCCCACGCTGATGGCCAGCGGGACGTAGAACAAGGACAGGCGGTCGGTCATGAAGATGAAGGAGAGGAAGGCGACCACGGTGGTCAGGGTGGTGGCCATGATGGGGAAGGCCACCTCGCGCGTCCCTTTGATCAGGGCGCTGCGGCTGTCGCCCTTGCGGTCGCCCGACAGCCGGCGGTGGATGGCGTCCAGCACCAGGATGCTGTTGTCCAGCAGCATGCCGAAGCTCACGGTCAGCCCGCTGATGGTGATGAAGTTCACCGAGACGCCGAAGAAGTAGAACAGCGAGAGGCAGATCACGATGGCCAGCAGGATGGAGAAGATGACGATGGCCGTCAGCCTCACCCGCTTCAGCGCCACCGCCAGCATGGCGAACAGGAAGCCCAGGATCACCAGCGAGCGGATCACCAGTTCCTCCAGCTTCTCCTCGAGATCCTCGCCTTCGTCCTGGTCGACCTCGAAGGTCAGGGGGAAGGGGGCCGTCCCGGCGATGCGGGGCAGTTCCTCCCGCAACCGCCGGCTGACGGAGATCGAGTTCTGGCCGCTGCGCTTGGTCACGCTCATGGTGACCACGTTCTCGCCGTTGATGCGGCTGAAGTAGGCGATGTCCTCGAAGTCGGGCCTCACCTCGGCCACCGTGCCCAGCAGGATGGGCTGGCCGCCGAGGGTCCGCAGGACGGTGTTCGAGATCATCGCGAGGGACACGTCGTCGCGCACGCTGACCGTCAGCTCGTAGCCGCTGCGGCGGACGGCGCCGGCGGGGATGATGTCGTCCAGCGAGTTGAGGCGGTCGACGATCCGGTCGGCGGTCAAGCCGTATCGCTCCATCAGCTCCAGGTTGAGCAGGATGCGCACCAGGGGCCGGGCCCCGCCGCGCAGCTCGGCGTCGGCCACTCCGGGAATGGACAGGAACCGCGGCACGAGCCAGGTCTCCGCCCGGTCCCGCAGCTCGTTGATGGGCAAGGGGGAGATCAGGCTGACGCTGAAGAAGTCCTGGGTGCGGAGTTCCTCCGGGACGTAGGGCCGGATGAAGGGCTGGCCGGCCTGGGCCGGGAGGTTCCGGCGCACGGCGCCCAGGCGCTCGCTCAGCTCCAGCCGGGCGAACTCCATGTCGGTGCCCCGCTTGTACTTCACCGTGACCGAGCTCTGGCTGTGCCGGGACTGGGAATCGATGTCCTCCACGCCGTGGCAGCCGGCGACGGCCTCCTCGATGGGCAGGGTGATCGAGCGCTGGATGGCGCTGGGGGAGGCCCCGTTCCAGCTGGTGACGATGGACAGCTCCGGCAGCTCGGTCTCGGGCATGGCCTCGATGTTCAGCTTCGGCAGGGCGTACAGGCCGGTGACGATCAACGCCGTGAAAAGCATCCAGGTCGCCACGGGGTGATCGACGGCGAAGCGGATCATCGCTCGTACTCCTTGTCGATCCGGCGGTGCAGCAGCTCGTACGTCACCGGCGTCAGGAACAGGGTCAGCATGGTGGCGATGCTCAGGCCCCCGATGATGGTGATGGCCAGCGGCCGCTGCATCTGCTCGCCCGTGCCCAGGCCCAGGCCCATGGGCACCATGGCCAGGACCGTGGTCACCGTCGTCATCATGATGGGCTTGAACCGCAGGTTGCTGGCCTCGAGGATGGCTTCGCGTCCGCCCAGACCGTCCTCCATGCGCAGGCGGCGGATGGTGGCCACCTTCACGATGGCGTCGTTCACCGCGATCCCCAGCAGGGCGATCATGCCGATCAGGGAGATGATGTTCATGGTCTGCCCGGTGAGCAGCAGGGTGACCAGGGCGCCGGCCACGCCGACCGGCAGCACCGCCGAGATGATCAGCGGGTCGAGGAACGATTCGAACTGCGCGGCGAGGATCATGTAGACCAGCAGCGCCGAGAGCAGCAGGGCGTAGCCCAGGTCGCGGAAGCTGTTGGTGATCTCCTCCTGCTCGCCCCCGGTGACGAAGGCGGCGCCCTCGGGCACGTCCAGGGACGCCAGCAGGGCGTCCACGTCATGCCAGACGTCGGCGAGGCTGCGGCCCGTCACGTCGCCCGCCAGGGTGATCTGGCGCCGCTGGTCCAGCCGCACGATCTCCCGCACGGGTGTCCCGGTCGTCTGGATCACGAAGGACCCCAGGGGGACGGTCTTGCCCTCGCCCACCTGGACCGGCGAGGCCAGCACGGAGGACAGGTCGTAGCGGAGGTCGCGGGGCAGCCGGACGGCGATGTCGATGCGCTGTTCGATCTCGTTGTAGGTCGTCGCCACGGTGCCCTGGATGCGGTTCCGCAGTTCGCGGGCCAGGGCGTCCGGCTCCAGGCCGTAGCGCAGGGCCAGTTCGCGGTCCACGGTGATCTCGACGGTGGGATTGCCGAGCACGCGGTCCATCTCCACGTCCTGCAGGCCCTCGATGGCCTGCAAACGCGGCAGCAGGGTCTCGGCCAGGGCCAGGGCCTGTTCCCCCTTCTCGGCGACGATGCCGAGGGTGAAGGAGGCCTCGCCGCTGGCCAGGATCTCGCGCAGACCCACCCCTTCCTCCCGGAACACGAAGACCGCGCCCTGCAGGGCGTCGAGCCGGGGCTGCAGGCGTTCGCGCACGCGTTCGAGATCCTCCCGGCCGTGCCGGCCGGGATGCAGCATGACCCGGATGCGGGCCGTGTTGGCGGCGCTGTACTCCTTGAGGCTGGCCAGCGTCTTCTCGGTGATGCCGACCTGGACGTAGACCGTCCCCACCTCGGGCATCGGCGCCAGGAACTCGGCCAGTTCCGCGGCCTTGTCGTACGTCATCTCCAGGGGGGTCCCGGCGGGCAGTTCCATGGCCAGGGTGAAGTCCCCGCGCGTGCGGTCGGGCATGAAGGCCATCCGCATGCCGGAAGCCAGCCACCCGGAGGCGGCCAGGGCGATGACCAGCACGGTCAGGAAGACGGCCTTGTGCTCGAGGACCCGTTCCAGGGCGGTGTGGTAACGCCTGCGCACGGCCTCGAAGACGGCGTCGAAGGGGCGGAAGATGAGGTTGGGCCTGTCTCCCGGAGCCTTGAGGATGTGGGCGGAAAGCATGGGCTGCAGCAGCAGCGCGGCGAAGATGGACACCACGAGCGAGATCGTCACGGTCAGAGCCTGGTCCCGGAAGAACTCGCCGGCGATGCCCGGCACGTAGATGACCGGGAAGAACACCGCGACGGTGGTCAGGGTGGCGGCGACCACCGGGGAGGCCACCTCGGCGGCGGCGGAGGCGCACACCTCCGCGGTGGACTTGCCCGTCTTGCGGGCCAGCCTGAGGTGCCGGTTGATGTTCTCGAGCACGACGATGGAGTTGTCCACGAGCATGCCGGCGGCCAGGGACAGGCCGCCCAGGGACATGAGGTTCAGGCTCACGTCGGCGAAGTAGAGGAACGCGAAGGTCGTGATGATGGACACGGGGATGGCCAGGCCGACCACCACCGGGCTGCGGAAGTCCATCAGGAACATGAACAGGACGAGCAGCGCAAGCGCCCCGCCCAGCAGCAGGGAGTTCCACAGGCCCTCGAAGCTCTCCTGGACGAAGTCGGCGTCGCGGTAGATGAAGGAGTAGGAGAGGGCCGGGTACTGGTCCTTCAGGATGCCCAGGACCTTGTCCACCTCGGCGGTGGTCTCGATGGTGTTCTCGCCGACCTCCTTGTAGAGGTGCAGGGACACCACCTCCTGGGCGCCGAAGAGGGTCGCCCCCTCGGGCTCCTTGGTGGTGTCCTCGACCACGGCCACGTCGCCGATGGTGATGCCGGGGCCGGCGGCCGGGATCTCGGTGGCCCGGATCTCGTCCAGGTTCTCGAATTCCCCCAGGATGCGCAGGGGCAGGTGCAGCGGCCCCTTGCGGATCCGCCCGCCGGGGAAGCTGATGTTGGCCACGCGCAGGGCGGTGGCCAGATCCTCCATGGTCAGGTTGTACAGCCGCAGCTTGCCGAAGTCGGGCTGGACCAGGATCTCGCGTTCCGCCCCGCCGATCACCTCGGCCTGGCTCACGCCGTTGATCTGCTCGAGCGCGGGCTTGACGACCTCCCGGGCGAACTCGGTCACCCGCGCCATGGGATCGTCGCCCTCGAGCACCATGATGGCGATGGGGCGGGCGCTGGGATCCCACCGCAGGATCAAGGGTCGGTCGGCGGCCTCGGGAAAGTCCTCCTGGTAGCTGACCCGGTCGATGGCCTCGCGCAGATGCAGGTTGGCGAAGTCCATCTCCGTTCCCCACTCGTACTGGACGGTGATGGTGGAGACGCCCTCGCGGGTCTTGCTGACCACGCGCCGCACGCCGGCCAGACCGGTGATGACCTCTTCGAGGGGCTGGGTCACCAGCCGGGTCAGGTCGTCGGCGGGCGTGTCGGCGTAGTTCGTGATGACCGTCAGGTTGGGATAGTTGATGGCCGGCAGCAGATCCACCGACAGGCGTTCGCGGGCCTGCAAGCCGATCAGGACCAGGCCCGAGAAAAGCATCAGGATGGCGACGGGCCGGCGGACGGCGGTCTGGATGATCATCGAGAGCCGCCTTCTTCTGCGGAGGCGAAGTCCCAGCGGTCGCTGGGCGGGATGCTCTTGCGCACCTTGATCCGGGCCTCGTGGGCCAGGGTCAGGTGGTCGCTGACGACGACCTCGTCGCCGGGGGCGAGGGAACCGCCGCTGTGGACGGCCGTGATCTCGACCCACTCGTCGTTCTGCAGCCCGATGTCCACATACAGCCAGCGGGCGCGGTCGTCCTCGCGCTTGAAGACCAGGGGCCGGTTGTCCCGCAGCAGCAGGGCGTCCTTGGGAGCGAGGAGCTTGTCGTGGTAGACGATGCCCGCGATCTGGGCGCGCACGAACATGCCGGGCCGGAAGCGGCCCTCGGGATTGGCGAACCGGACCAGGACCTCGCAGGTGCGCGAGGCCTGGTCGAGCGAGGGGCTGATCACGTCCACGCTCGCCTTGAGGGTGTCGCCGGTGGCCGGGATGGCCAGCAGGACGGGGCGGCCGACCTCCAGGTCGCCGAGGTCGGCTTCCAGGACGTTCACCGCGGCCTCGAGCTGGTCGTTGTTGTAGAGGGTGCAGAAGACCGCGCCGACCGGGACGATCTCCCCGGCGACGAGGTTGCGGTTGCTGACGATGCCGGCGAAGGGCGCCTTGATCTCGGTGTACTCGAGGTTCAGGCGGGCGCGTTCCTCGGCCATGCGGGCCTCGGCCAGCCCGGTGCGCTGCTCGAAGACGGCCTCGCGGAAGGCCCCGTCCTGCAGGGCGCCCATCTCCAGTTCCAGCAGCCGGTTCTGGTATTCCTCGCGGGTGATGGTCCCCTTGCGGACCATGGCGTCCAGCTGGTCGCGGCCGGTGGTGAATTGCCGGACCGCGGCGTGGTTGACGGTGAAGGTGTCGGCCTCGGCGGCCATCTGGCTGAGGGCCTCCAGGTGCCGGTAGCGGCTCTCCTGCAGGGCGATCTCGTACTCGCGGGAATCGATCCGGGCCAGCACCTGGCCCTTGCGCACGCGATCTCCGTCGCGCACCAGGACCGTCAGCAGTTCGCCCCCGACCTTGGTCTTGATCTCGACGCTCTGCGGGGTGCGGACCGCGCCGTCCGCATACACCGGCAGCACGAGGTCGCCGAGGCGGATCCGTCCCGTGTTCACGGAGATGGATTTTTCCTTCTTGGCTTCATCCTCCCCCTCCTCGTCGTCCTCGCCGGAGGCGTCGGCGGTCTCGAGGCTGTCCGCTGCGGCGCCCGCGTCCGTCCCCTCATCCGCACCCCCGCCTCCGGAACACCCGGACAGCAAGGGCAGGGCCGGAAGGGAAACGGCAAGCAGCAGCACCAGGAGGATCGCCCCGCAGCGGCGGTGGAGGGGGGTTCCGGGGACGTTCAGATTCAGTTCCATGATCAGCCTTTCCAGCTTCCGGTCACGATCAGAAGGAGATTCCGTATACGATGACTTCCAGGGGGTCGGCGGCCGAGGCGGATTCCTCCGCACCGACGGCCTGCTGGCTCAAGAAGGCGTCCAGGGCGCCCACGGTGACCACCACGGTCCCGTCGCGCAGGATGGTCAACCCGTCCTTGTCGGCGTCGAAATCGCCGGGCAGGCCGACCTGGCGGATCCAGGTCCCCGCGGCGTCGAAGACGTCCAGGGCGACCCAGCAGCCTTCGGGCGGAGGGGTGATCCCCTCGCTGGTCTGGACCCAGAGATCGCCGCGGTCGGTCGCCCACATCCCGGCGACGACCTGGTTGGTCTCCTCGATGGGGGTCCGGCGCAGGGGTGCGGGATAGTTGGCGCCGACGCCTTCGAGGATCTGCCGGGCGATGGTCTTCTGGGCCGCGGTTCGGGGAACGTTGACGAAGGGCCGGGTGATGATGCGGGCCGGTTCCCCGGTCCCTCCGAAGGCGTGGATCTCGTAGAGGTCGCGGTCAGGGGCGCAGTACACGGTGCCGTCGGGTCCTGCGGCCAGGCGCGTCCAGATGAAGTCCATGCCTGCCTCGGCCAGTTCGAAGTCTGCGTAATTGATGGTGTAGACCTTGTCCAGCAGCAGGTTGCGGCGCAGCCCGGTCCCGTCGCGCAGGATGGTCAACCCG
>JAHJTW010000341.1 GCA_018829565.1 bacterium
AGGACCCAGTGCTCCAGTTCCTGGCTGGCGTCGGCGTGGAAAGCGTGGCCGGCCTTCCAGACGTAGTCGAGCACGTGGATGACATCGAGTACGATGGTCAACTCGATCTGGTGCTTCTTGGCCAGCTTCTTGAGCAGGCGCAGTTGGGTGTCGTTGCCGTCGACGACGGCGGCCCACGTCTTCTGGCGCTGTGGATCCCGGTCCATGCCTTCCTGAAAGGCTTCCTCCAGCATCTCCTCGGGGGTCTGCACGAGGCTGGCGGCCACCCGTTTGGCCTCCGGGCGGGGACGCGGCAGGCGCTGGTCGCAGATCGGCTGACGGGCCAGGTCACCAAACACCTGCTCGGGGGTGCGCACATGGGGAGCCACGGTGTAGACGGCGGTGATCGTCGCCATGCGCTTGCGGTTGGGTTTCTCCCCCTTGGTCAACCGGGTGGTGAGCTTGGGGCGCTGCTGCTGGGCCTTCTGGCGCGTCGCCGGGCGCAGGTCCTGTTGGAGCACGACCACACCTTTGGCGTCGACGGTCACCACCAGCAGCGAGCCGCGTCCTTGGCGCACCCCGGCCGCCTCGCGGCGGCGGGTCTGGTAGAAGGCGTCGAAGTCCTGCGCCGCGCGCTGCACCAACTCTTCGACCTGCCGCTTCGGGATCGCCGCACCGGTGTACTGCTTGATGGTCTCGACGGCCTCGTCGAAGGAGCTCTTGCTGGCCTCCTCGGCGACGCGGCGGCGCAATTGGTGGGAATACACCTCGTCGGGAAGATTCAGCTGGCCGTCGAGCGGGTGCAGGCTGGCCTTGCCCTCAGCTCCATAGCCGGTGCGCTTCACCCGGACGGTGCCGAACACGGTCTGCAGCGCGCGGTCATGCTCCCGTTTGCGGGGGCGCTCTGTCCCCTCGGCGTCGACCACCTCGGTGTCGGTCTCGCTCTCGGCCTGCTGGTCCAGCCAGCCCTGGTACAGCTGGCGCAGCAGCTCCTGGCCGCGCTGTCCCAGATCGCGCTCCATGTCGCTGTGGCTCATACCCTGTGCCGTCTCACTGCCCAGATGGGCCAACAGATCCTCGAATGGTTCGCGCCCCGGCGCGAAGGGATCGGACACCGTCACCTGCAGGGCCGGTGGTGCGCTCATCGCTCACCCGTCCCGCAAGCGGCGCGCGGCGTCGGCGACCAAAGGATACACCAGCACCTGCTTGGGCGCCGCACCGTGGCGCCGGTGATGGCGATCCATCCGTCCCCGGCCCGTCGTCTCTCCCAGCGCCAGCCAGTTGGCCGCCCGGTAGCACGTGCCCCGGAAGCGCGACGCGTCTACCATCGTCTCCAGCAACAACGGCGTCACGCCGTAACCCGCCTGCCAGTCGACCGGCAACTGCCGGGCCAGTATCGACAACAGGCGGCTGGCCAGGTTGCGCACCCGTACCCAGGGCAGGACCACGAAACGACTGTGGTTGACCACCTGCTGCAGCTGGCGCCGACGGGTGGCCTCGTCCCAGCCGATCCAGTGATCGCGCACCGCCAGGCGCCAGGCCGGCGAGGAGACTTGCAGCGCCGCCACCACCACGCGCCGCGGCTGCGACACGAAGGCCAGGTAGCGAAGGTGGGCGCCAAAGGGTACCCGGTAGCCCAGGTAGTGGTAGCGGCCCACCAACTCGCGAAACCAGCCATGGTCGGCGTCGTCCTCCACCGGCTCGAGGGTGAGCCGGCCGAACTGGCCGACCGTGCCCACCAGCGGCGCGCCGGGCTCGCCGCGTGCCGTGCGCGGCACCCGGGTGCGCGACCCGGGCGGTCGACCGGTGCGACGCTTGGGCGGCAACTGCAGCCCGCCGTCGCGCTCGAGACGCTCCAGCAGATCGCGGCATTCTCGAATCTTCAACGACCCGGTCGCACGCCGCCACTCCAGGCGCCGGCACACCCGATCCATCAACTGCGTGCGGCTCACCCCCTGTCCGTCGGCGACCAATTGGGTCACCACCTGCAACTCCGTCGGGGTGAAACTTCGACCGGCCACACGCAGGGCACCCTCCGTCGAATCCATCCACGCTCCGCAGGCTTAGGACGCCTCCAGCACCCAAACTCCCAACCCACTCCAACATACCGCCAGACCGCGGTTTTGTCCAGCCCTCGTGGCGCCGTCGGGCGTACCGCGTCGATCGACGCTCCGGTCGATGGGCCTCAAGCTCTATCAGGCCCCCGAACCGGGCACCTACGGGACGGCCCAGGACATAGGTGCCCCACCC
>JAHJTW010000113.1 GCA_018829565.1 bacterium
CCGGTGCTGGAGTTCACCGAGGCCGGCGAGCAGACCATCCTGGCCCACCGCAACCGGGCGGGGGAGTGGGACCGCGTCCTCGCCGCGGTCACCCGCCTGGAGAAGTCGGGCGCCCCCGACCTGGCCGAGACGGGCAACCTGCTGTTCGCCCTGTTCGCGGCGGAGCTGGGGGCGTTCGATCCGGACGAGGTCATCGGCCGATACCGCCAGTGGCGCTCCCTGTTCCGCCGCACCCGCGCCGGCGCTGGCGCCGGCGCCGAGGAGGCCGCGTGATGCGGCCCGGCATGGTCCAGGACGAACCCGCCGTCCCCTGCGGCCGCGCGGCCTACGCCAACATGAGCGCGCCCCCGCGCATGGAGATCAAGATCAAGCCGTTCGTGCGGCCGGTCCCGGCCGGACCGGCGGCTGCCGCGGCGGCGGCCTCCCCGGCCGCCCTTGGTTCCCTTGGCCTGGTCCCCATCGGCCAGGTCGATCTTGCCAGGCTGTGCCGCCAGGGCATTCCGCATCCCCGGAAACTTTCCGTTCCGAAAGCCAAGCAGCGGATCGCCGCCCTGGTCTACCTGTCGCGGCTGGCCGCAGGGATCGGGCCGGGCGAGGTCCTCACCCTCTACGGCGAGGGCAACGACCTCCTGATGGACGAACTGCGGGCCAACGCAGCTCTGCTCGATCCGGTGGCCCTGGGGCTGCCGGCCTTCGGGCTGGTCCGCAAGGTCAAGCGCGACCGGGCCCAGGCCGGGCCAGTCATCACCGATCCCGCCCTGGCCCTGGTCCTGCTGACCCGCACCGCGGGCAAGGTGTTCATCGCCCGGCGCTCCCCGCGCGTCTCCCATCTGATCCGCGACGACCACGTCTACCTGTTCTACGGGGCCCCGACCGGTTCCCCGCAAGGAGGGCAACCATGACCGCCACCGCCCTGTCGGCCGCACGGCTGGCCGACCGCATCTACGACGCCATCCCCATCACCCAGCTGGCCTTCCTGAAGCTGCTGGGCCTGCTCGAGATCGAGCTGACCGACGAGGTCCGGACGGCCAGCGTGACCGTCGGCACCCGGTCGCGCCTGCTGCTCAACCCCGGCTTCGTGGAAAAGATGTGTCCCGACGACCAGGACCTGGTGATGCTCGTCCTGCACGAGCTGAACCACGTCCTGCTGGGCCACACGCGCATCTACGAGACGCCGACCCCGGCCCGCAACTTCGTCTTCGACGCCGTGATCAACGCGCACCTGTGCCGGTCGATGCCGTCCCCCGAATGCACCGCCCTGTTCCGGCGGCTCTACCGGGCCGACGTGTTCCCCGAGGCCATCCTGCGTCCCCCCGAGAACTGGCGGGCCGGCCAGGAAACCTGGGCGCTGACGGGCGCCGCCCTGGAGGCGCATCAGGCCCTGTACGGATCGAGATCCGGGAACAGGCGCGAAGACCTGTCCGCCACCTACGCCGAGCTCTTCGAGCTGCTGGAGAAGGCCGTGCAGGAGGGGGCCCCGGGACTGCCGGGGGCGGAAGGCCAGGGCGGAGGGCTCGACTTCGACCAGAGCCGTCTGCTGGGGAACCACGGCGACCGGACCGGCGATCCTCATGGCGACCGGGACGCCGACCTCGAGGCCGATCCCGACGTCCTGGCCGCCGTCCGCCAGATCGTGGCGCAGTGGCCGGCGCTGGAGACCTGTTCGGGCCGCGACCAGGGCGTCGATCCGTCCGAGTTCCGGTTGACCCCCGGCCAGGCGCGCGCGCAGGCGGTGCAGATCATCCGCGCAGCCCTGATGCGGGTCGCCGACCGGGCGGCCGGCGCGGACGGTCCGCTCCTGCCCTCGGCCGCGATGGCTCCCGGCGTCCTGCCCTACCGCACCCGTCCCGACCGCCGGGCCGAGGTGCGCGCCGCCTTCGGCGTCACCCAGCTCCTGTACGGGACCCGGATCCTGACCACCTCGACGGACCGGCTCTCCCGGGTCCACCTCTACCTCGACGTCAGCGGCAGCATGAACCAGGTGCTGCCGTTGATCTACGGCTCCCTGCTGCCCCTGCAGGACCGCATCCACGAAAAGGTCCACCTGTTCAGCACCGGGGTGCGCGACGTCACGTCCGCCCGCCTGGCCTCGGGTGCGGTCCTGACGGACGGGGGCACGGACATCGCCTGCGTCACCGGCCACCTCATCGATCACGGGGTGCGCCGCGCCGTGATCATCACCGACGGCTTCGTGGGGCCCATCCCCCCTGGCCACCTGGCGCAGCTGCGCAAGCGGAGGGTCGCCCTGGAGGCCGTCCTCACCGACGGCGGAATGGATGCATTCGCCCATGAACTGAACGCCCGGGCCACCACGCTGCCCGACCTTTCCACCCTAGGAGGTTCCCGATGAACGCGACCAGGATCGAAACCGCCGAGCACGTCCTGCCCGGCCATCCCGACAAGCTGTGCGACGCCGCCGTGGACGCCGTCGTGGAGTTCATCCGCAGCGGCGACGAGTCCAACCCCGCCGATCCCGGCGGCCAGTGCGGCCTGGAGGCCTGCGCCGTCTTCGACGAGATCCACCTGACCGGGCGCATCGCCACCACCCCCGAGCGGCACCGCACCCTGGACATCCCGTCCCTCGTCCGCCGCACCTACCGCGAGGCGGGCTACGGCGTGGATGCGGCCGGCTACCTCTGGGGACCCGACCCCGACCGGCTGAAGGTCACCGCCCGCCTCTGCGACAACGGATTCCAGGACGGGGAGCGTGAGTCGCGCCACCTCTCGGACGATCA
>JAHJTW010000114.1 GCA_018829565.1 bacterium
AGGCCACCCGGACGGTGGGCTACAACTTCGTCTACCTCAGCGACGAGTTCTATCTCCAGGCCGGAGTCCCCTTCCCCCCGACCGGATCCTATGACGGTTTCTACCAGGTGGACAACGCCATCGGGCTGACGCCCCGGCTACGCGACCTGTGGACCGAGGAACTGGAGTGGGCCGCCGAGGACGGCGATCTTCCCACCCGACCGGTGACCGTGCTGACCGGCGAACTCGCCGCCCGGGCCTGGTCGCGGGAATTCACTCCCGTGCTCGAGGCGGCCGGTTGCCCGGCGGTCGAGGTCGTCGGGGTCCGCAACACGCTCTACGGCCACACCGTCACCGTCGCCGGATTGCTCGGTGGCGACGACCTGCGCCGGGCTCTGCGCTCCCTGCCCGGCGAACCGGCACGCACCGTCCTGCTCTCCCCTCGTGTCTTCAACAGCGACGGGCTCACCCTCGACGGCCTGACGCTCGAGGACCTGGGGAGGGGGCTTCCCCACGAGATCCTGGTGGCCGAGGAGGACGGCTTTGTTGATTTCTGGAGCCGTCTGGGCTAGCTTCTGGCCGGGTGACACCCATCCGTCGGTTCCTTCTTCCCGGGAGATCCATCTTGGCACTGCGCACCGTGGCCATCGTCGGCCGCCCCAACGTGGGAAAATCGACCCTGTTCAACCGCATCATCGGTGAACGGCGGAGCGTCGTGCACGAGACCGCCGGGGTGACCCGCGACCGGGTCGCCGAGACCACCGACTGGGCCGGCCATCCCTTCATCCTCCTGGACACCGGCGGCATCATCCCGTTCGGGGAAACCGTCAGCGAGTTCGACGCCGTGGTGACCGAGATCGCCCGGAACGCCATCGACGAGTCCGACGTGGTCGTGTTCCTGGTGGACGGCAAGGTCGGGCCCATGGCCTGGGACGAGTCCATCGCCCGCGACCTGCGCCGGACCGGCAAGGCGGTCGTCCTGGCCGTCAACAAGATCGAAAAGCCGGCGGAGGAACTTGCGGTCCACGAGTTCCACGCCCTGGGCCTGGGCGACCCCCATCCCATCAGCGCCCTGCACGGGCAGGGGGTGGGCGACCTTCTTGACCTGATCGTCGAGGGGTTCCCCAGCCACGAGGTGGAGACGCCCTGCGACTGCAAAGTGGCCATCCTCGGGCGTCCCAACGTGGGCAAGTCATCCATGCTCAACATCCTGACCGGCCGCAACGACGCCCTGGTCAGCGAGATCCCCGGCACCACGCGGGATTCCATCCACACCGATCTGAAGTGGCACGGCAAGACCATCCGGCTCATCGACACGGCCGGGCTCAGACGCAAGTCCAAGGTCCAGGAAGCCGTCGAGGTGTTCAGCAACATGCGCACCATCAGATCCCTGGAAATGGCCGACGTCGTGGTCTTCATGGTGGACGCTTCCACCGGAGTGGTCACCCAGGACTCCAAGATCGCCGGCCTGATCCACGATGCGGGCAAGGGGGTCGTGGTCGCGTTCAACAAGTGGGACCTGATCCCCGACAAGGAGACGAACACCCACAAGGACCACTGGGAGGAATTCCTGCGCGAGGTGCCATTCCTGTCCTACGCGCCCTGGTTCACCCTCAGCGCGCTGACCCGGCAGAGGACCGGCAAGATCCTGGAAACGGTCTGGCAGGTCCACGAGGAGCGCAGCAAGCGCATCTCCACCAGCAAGCTGAACGACTTCCTGGAGAAGACCGCCCAGCTTCAGCAGCCCAGGTCCCACGGGGGCGGGTTGGGGAAGATCTACTACGGCACCCAGGTGGACAAGGAGCCCCCGACCTTCATGCTGTCGGTGAACGAACCCCGGTTCTTCGCCAGGAATTACCTGCGATTCCTCAACAACCAGTTGCGCAAGGAATACGGCTTTACCGGGAGCCGCATCTTTGTCAAACTGAAGAAGCACTAGGAGATCCTGGATAAGGACGCGGACCGAGAGGCGCCCATGCTGCTGATCATCTTTCTCATCATCGCCTTCGCCCTGGGAGCCGTCCCCTTCAGCTTCCTGATCGCCAAGCGGGTCAAGGGCATCGACCTCCGCCAGCACGGGAGCGGCAATCTGGGGGCGACCAACGTCTTCCGGACCCTGGGCCCATGGTGGGGCGGGCTGTGCCTGCTGCTCGATCTCGCCAAGGGCGCCGCCGCCGTGGGTTTGATGACCTGGCTCGTGAGCACCTGGCCCGAGGGCGAACCGACACCGTTCCGCATCACCCCCGACCTGTTCCGCATCTTCGCGGGCTTCCTGGCCGCCATGGGCCACACCTTCAGTCCCTTCGTCGGATTCCACGGGGGCAAAGGCGTCGCCACCACCGGGGGAGCCTTCGCGGTCCTGGCTCCCTACCCGGTCATCCTGGCCACCGTCGCGTTCCTCTCCGTCCTCGCCTCCACGCGCCTCGTCTCCCTGGCCAGCATCACGGCCGCTTCGGTCCTGCCGGTCGCCGTCCTGTTCTTCGAACTGACCCGGGGCCGGCCCAGCCTGACCATCATCGCGTTCGTCTTCCTGACCTGCGCCTGGGTCATCTTCAGGCACCGTTCCAACATCGTCCGCCTGCAGAACGGGACCGAAACCAGGATAGGGGCCAGGTCCGGGTCAAATAGCGGTTCCAGGACCGCCCCCGCCGAGGGTAGCGATCATCCCACGGACGAACCATCCGGGAACGACAAATGAAGGCCGCCATCCTGGGCACCGGGAGCTGGGCTTCGGCTTTCGGCAAGCACCTGACCCACAAGTGGGAGCGGGTCGTGCTGTGGGGCATCGAGGCCGCCCAGATCGACAGCATCAACAAGACCGGAACCAACCCGGCCTTCCTCGGCGACATCACCCTGCCTCCCAACGTGCGCGCGACGCTGGACCTCGACGACGCCCTCCACCGGGCGGACGCGGTTTTCGTGGTGGTTCCGAGCCAGGCCGTCCGGGCGGTGGCCAAGCAGGCGGCCGCCAGCGCGGCCCTGAAGCCGGGGGCGCCCCTGATCAGCCTGGCCAAGGGCTTCGAGGTGAGCACCCTGAAGCGCCTCAGCGAGGTCATCACCGAGGAACTGGAGGCTGTTGGACGGCTGGCCGACCATCCCGTGGCGGTCCTGCTGGGCCCCAGCCACGCCGAGGAGGTCGCCCGCGAACAGCCGACCGCCGTGGTGCTCAGCGGCTGCGCCAAGACCGACTGGAGTCGTTGGCAGGGCCTGATTTCCGGGCCATTCTTCCGGGTCTACACCAACGACGACACCGCCGGGGTCGAGATCGCCTCCGGCTTCAAGAACATCATCGCCCTGGCGGTGGGCATGGCCGACGGCCTGGGGGCGGGGGACAACACCCGCGGCACCCTCATGACCCGCGGCATGAGCGAGCTTGCCCGCCTGGGTTCCGTTCTCGGCGGCCGCACGGACACCTTCTTCGGGCTGGCCGGGATCGGCGACATGATCACCACCTGCATCAGCCGCCATTCCCGGAACCGCAACTTCGGCGAGGCGGTCACCCGCGGCGACCGCTCCCCCCAGCAGGTGCTGGCCGACTCGGTGCAGGTCGTCGAGGGCGTCCACATGGCGCAGGCCGCCTTGAAGTTGAGCGAGAAGTTCGGGGTTGAACTTCCCATTACCAAACAGGTTCACGATGTGTTATTCTCCGGGAAACCTCCCCGCCAGGCCATGCGCGAACTGATGGAACGGGAGCTTCGCACGGAACTGGATTGAGGGACCGGCCCAGGGAGCGGCGCATGTCACAGGTCCAACCCGAAAAGCTCTACTACTCGATCAGCGAGGTGGCCAAGCTGACGGGCGTCAAGGCGCACGTCCTTCGCTACTGGGAGTCGGAGTTCCCCACCCTGCACCCGCGCAAGACCCGCACCGGCAGCCGCCGCTACCGCCAGCCCGACATCGACGAGATCCTCGCCATCAAGAAGCTGCTCTACGACGAGGGATTCAAGATCGCGGGGGCCAAGAAGATGCGGCGCCAGGCCCACTCGACCACCGGAACGGCCGCTCCGCCCCAGATGACGCTCTCCTTCACCGAGCTGGACAGCACCCAGCAACTGGCAGCCGTCAAGGAAGGTCTCACCGAGATCCTGGCTCTGGTCCGGTCCCTGAAGGCCGCCACGCGAGGGGCGGCCGAGAAGGAAGGCAAGGCCTGAAGACAAGTTGCAGTCCAGGGCTATTGTTCCTTGTCCCCGGCTGTCCGGTGTATTAAATTGTCCGCCACCTGATCCCCCGGTCGGCGGACGCCGGCACTTCGATCTCGGTCGGGACGTGGCGCAGCCCGGTAGCGCACTTGCATGGGGGGCAAGGGGTCGCGAGTTCAAATCTCGCCGTCCCGACCAATTTTCCGGATGCGAATGGAGTCACGCCGAGGCGGGGCTCTTTTTTTTGGTTGCTGGGGGCCGGTGCCCATCGATATTCTCATCACCCAGGTGCCACCTTGTGCCATCCGATCCCCAGGACTGACATCCACCCATGAATCTTGGCGTCATCCTCCCCGCTCTCAACGCCGCCCGCCACCTGCCTGCGGTGGTCGCGGACCTCCGCGCCGCCCAGCCCGGCATCCGGGTCCTGGTGGTGGACGACGGCAGTTCCGACGGGACAGCGGCCGCCGCCCGGCAGGCCGGCGCCGAGGTCATCACCCATCCCCGCAACCTGGGCAAGGGCGCCGCCCTGATGACCGGATACCACTGGGCCGTCCAGACCGGCCTGGAATGGGTCTTCACCATGGATGCCGACGGCCAGCACCTGACGCAGGACATGAAGGGCTTCCTCGACGCGGTCGCGGGGGGGAGCCTGGACGTGGTGGTCGGATCCCGGATGGACCGCACGGCCGACATGCCCTGGGTCCGCAAGATGACCAACCTGTTCACCAGCTGGGTCGTCAGCCGGCTGGCGGGGTGCAGGATCCCCGACTCCCAGAACGGCTTCCGCCTGTACCGGGTCGCCTGTCTCGAGGACGTCCGCATCAAGGCCACCCGCTACGACGCCGAGTCGGAAATCCTGGTGAGGCTGGCCCGCCGGGGTTACCGTATCGGTTCGGCTCCGGTGACCACGGTGTACGGCGACGAGAAGAGTTCCATCAACCCGCTCGTCGATACCGGCCGCTTCTTCCGGCTCGTCGCCCGGCTCATCTTCACCCGCGATTGAGGAGACACCATGAACCCCGGCGGTTCCGGCCAGAAGCTGAAGCACGTCCTGATCTCCAACGACGACGGCATCGACGCCCACGGGCTCCAGGTCCTCGAGGAGACCATCCGGGGCATGGAGGGGTTCAGGGTGACCGTGGTCGCCCCCAGCGACCAGCAGAGCGCCTCGAGCCACAGTCTGACCCTCACCTCGCCCCTGCGCATCATCGAACGGGGTCCGGGCCGGTACGCGGTCACCGGGACCCCGACGGACACCGTCCTGGTGGCCATCGAGAAGATCCTGCGCAGCGACCCTCCCGACATCGTGCTGAGCGGGATCAACCACGGCCCCAACATGGGGGAGGACGTCATCTACTCGGGCACCGTGGCCGCCGCCATGGAGGGGACGATGTGCGGGCTGCCCAGCTACGCTCTCAGCCTGGCGGCCTGGCACCCCACGGACTTCTCGGGAGCCGCGGCGTTCATCCGGCGCTACCTGCCCAGCATCCTGGAGTTCCCCTTGCGCAAGGGGTCCCTGCTCAACGTCAACATTCCCGACGGTCCGCCGGAGAACATCCTCGGGGTCCGCGTCACCCGCCTCGGCAGCCGGGTCTACCAGAACGTGATCACGGACCAGGTGGATCCCCACGGGCGGCCGTATCTCTGGATCGGCGGCAAGGGACCCACCTGGGAGAGGGAGACGGGGACCGACTACTGCAGCTGCGAGGCGGGCTACGTCAGCATCACCCCCCTGGTCGTGGATCTGACCCACTACGGTCTGCACCAGGAGATGAAGCATCTGGAAAGGGACGGATTGCCCGATGAATGATTTCGCCGTCGCCAGGCGTCGCATGGTCCGGGAACAGATCGCGGCCGCGGGCATCACCGACCGCCGGGTGCTCAAGGCCATGGAGCAGACGCCACGCCACCTCTTCGTGCCCAGGCTGCTGCGCCACCGGGCGCACCAGGCCAGCGCCCTGCCCATCGGGTTCGGCCAGACGATCAGCAAACCCTTCACGGTGGGTCTGATGACGGCCCTGCTCGAACTCCAGGGTCACGAGCGGGTCCTGGAGATCGGCACCGGCAGCGGCTACCAGGGCGCCATCCTGGCGCGGCTCGCCGCCCAGGTGGTCAGCGTGGAGCGCATCGCTCCCCTGGCCCACCGGGCCCGCACCGTCCTCGCCGAGCTCGGCCACGGCAACATCTCGGTCCTGGCCCACGACGGCATCTGCGGCCTGGCCGACTTCGCTCCCTTCGACGCGATCATGGTCACGGCCTGCGCACCCAGCCTGCCGCCCCACCTGGTGGGGCAGCTGCGGGACGGCGGCCACCTGCTCATCCCCGTGAACAAGGGGCGCGAACAGATCCTCTACCGGTACCAGCGGCAGGGATCCGAAGTGGTCATCGAACAGTCGGTCTCCTGCAAGTTCGTCCCGCTCCTGCCCGGACTCGCCCATGCCGGCGACGCC
>JAHJTW010000115.1 GCA_018829565.1 bacterium
CGGACACCGGGAGACGCTGTCCGCCCTCAAGACCATGGGGGTCCGGTCCATGGCCGACTCCCGGCTGGCCAACCTCGGGGAGGTGGCCGCCCTGGACGGGGACATCGAGACCTGGTACCTGCGCCTGCCCCACCTGCCGCAGATCGACAATATCGTGGCCCTCAGCGACGTCTCGTTGAACAGCGAGACCGAGGTGATCCTCGCCCTCAACGAGGCGGCGCGGCGCCGGGAGCGGATCCACCGGATCATCGTGATGATCGAGCTGGGGGACCTCCGGGAGGGGGTGCTGCCGAGCGGGCTGATCGCCTTCTACGAAAAGGTCTTCGATCTGAGTCACGTCCACGTCCAGGGCATCGGGAGCAATCTCGGCTGCCTCTCGGGCATGGTTCCGAGCATCGACCAGTTCAGCCAGCTGGCCCTCTACCACGAGTTGCTGGAGCTGAAGTTCAAGCGCCGCCTGCCCATGATCTCGGGGGGGACGAGCGCCGTGCTGCCCCTGCTGCGGGACGGGAAGGTCCCCCGCAGCATCAACCATTTCCGGGTGGGGGAATCGGTCTTTCTCGGGACGGACCTGGTGGGGGGAGGCACCCTGCTGGGACTGCGGGACGATGCCATGACCCTGGAGGTCGAGGTGGTGGAGATCAAGGAGAAGAGCTTGATCCCCCTGGGGGAGACGGGGGACATGGCTCCCTTCGAGGACCTGGACTCCGGGGAGCACGAGCCCGGCCAGCGGGGATACCGGGCGGTGGTGACCGTCGGCCAGCTGGATACGGACATACGCGGTTTGACGCCCCTGGATCCCCGCTACCGCATCGTGGGGGCCAGCAGCGACCTCTCGGTCGTCAACGTCGCCGACAACCCCGCGGGCCTGCGGGTCGGCGACACCATCAAGTTCCGCCCGGCTTACGGGGCCCTGGTCCGGCTGATGCTCGGCAAGTACATCGACAAGACCATCACTCCGGACCTGGATAAGTTCGCCCGCATCCTGGAGCGTTCTCCCGGAGACCTCGACCTTCCTCCGGTGCTGGATGCGCTGGAGGAGGGGGCGGCCGACCCGGGCGATTGATCGCCGGCGACGCCGATCCGGGATGAAACGAGCGGCCTCCCCCTTGCCGGGGGAGGCCGTTTCCTTCCGGGGGATGATCCCGGCGCCTACAGCGCGTCGATCACCGCGTTGAAGGTCGGGCTGGGCCGCATGGCCCGGTCGGCCTTGGCGTCGTCGGGGTGGAAGTACCCGCCGACATCCACAGGCTTGCCCTGGGCCGCCAGCAGTTCGGCCGCGATCTTCTCCTCGTTCGCGGTCAACGCCGCGGCGACGGGGGCGAAGCGGGCCTTCAGCTCGGGGTCCTTGTCCTGGGCGGCCAGGGCCTGGGCCCAGTACAGCGCCAGGTAGAAGGTGCTGCCGCGGTTGTCGATCTCGTTCACCTTGCGCGAGGGATAGCGGCCGTTCTCCAGGTAGCCGCCGATGGCCTGGTCCAGGGTCTCGGCCAGCAGGGCGGCCTTGGCGCTGCCGGTCTGCTCGGCGATCAGCTCGAACGAGGGGACCAGGGCGCAGTACTCGCCGAGGGAGTCCCAGCGCAGGTGCCCCTCGCGCAGGAACTGCTCGACGTGCTTGGGAGCCGAGCCGCCGGCGCCGGTCTCGAACAGGCCGCCGCCGTTGAGCAGGGGCACGATGGACAGCATCCGCGCGCTGGTGCCCAGCTCGAGGATGGGGAACAGGTCGGTCAGGTAGTCGCGCAGCACGTTGCCGGTGACCGAGATGGTGTCCAGGCCGCGGCGGATGCGCTCGACCGTGAAGTTCATCGCGTCCACGGGCTTCATGATGTGGATCTCCAGCCCGGACGTGTCGTGCTGGGGCAGGTACTGCCGGACCTTCCTGATGATCTGGGCGTCGTGGCCGCGTTCCTCGTCCAGCCAGAAGACCGTGGGGTTGCCGGTGGCCCGGGCGCGGCTCACCGCGAGCTTCACCCAGTCGGCGATGGGCACGTCCTTGGCCTGGCACATGCGGAAGATGTCGCCGGGTTCGACGGCCTGCTCGAGCAGGACCTCGCCGGCCGCGTCGATGATCTTGAACACACCGTCGCCCGGGGCGATGAAGGTCTTGTCGTGGGAGCCGTACTCCTCGGCCTTCTGGGCCATCAGGCCCACGTTGGCGACGTTGCCCATGGTGGACGGATCGAACTGCCCGTGCTTCTTGCAGTCCTCGATGATGGCCTGGTACATGGTGGCGTAGCAGCGGTCGGGGATCATCGCGACGGTGTCCTGCAGCTCGTCGGCCGTGTTCCACATCCTGCCGCCGTCGCGCACGACGTTGGGCATCGAGGCGTCGATGATGATGTTGTTGGGCACGTGCAGGTTGGTGATGCCCTTGCGCGAGTCGACCATGGCCAGGGCGGGGCCCTTGGCGTAGCAGGCCTGGATGTCGGCCTCGATCTCGGCCTTCTTGTCGGCGGGCAGCTTGTCCAGCTTCTCGATCACGCCGGCCAGGCCGTTGTTCACGTTGGCGCCGATCTCCTTCAGCACGCCGGCGTGCTTCTCGAGGGCGTCCTCGAAGAAGACCGACACGCAGTGGCCGAACATGACGGGGTCGGAGACCTTCATCATCGTGGCCTTCAGATGGAGGGACAGCAACGTGCCCTCCTGTTTCGCCGCGGCGATGGTCTCGGCGTAGAACTCCCGCAGCGCGGCCACGTTCATGACGCTCGAGTCGATGACCTCGCCGGCGAGGAGCCCCAGCTTGTCCTTCATGACGGCGGTCTTGCCGTCGGCGCCCTGGAACTCGATCCGCACCTCGGTGGGCCGCTCGACGGTGGTGGAGGTCTCGGTGCCGAAGAAGTCCTTGCCGGTCATGTGGGCCACGCGGCACTTCGAGCCGCCCTCGGGCCAGGGCTTCATCATCTTGTGGGGGTTCTTCTGGGCGAACTTCTTGACCGACGCCGCGGCGCGCCGGTCGGCGTTCCCCTCGCGCAGCACGGGATTCACGGCCGACCCGAGCACCTTGGCGAAGCGGGCCTGCAGGGCCCTGTCCTCGTCCGTCTTCGGTTCCTCGGGGTAGTCGGGGATGTCGTAGCCGTGGTCCTGCAGCTCCTTGATGGCCGCCTGCAGCTGGGGAATCGAAGCGCTGACGTTCGGCAGCTTGAGGATGTTGGCCTCGGGCTGTTTGGCCAGGTCGCCGAGCGCGGCCAGATGGTCGGGGATCTTCTGCTCGTCGGTCAGCCGGTCGGGGAAGTTGGCGATGATGCGGCCCGCCAGGGAGATGTCCCGGATCTCGACCTCGACCCCCGTGCCCCGGGTGAAGGCCTCCACGATGGGCAGCAGGGCGTAGGTGGCCAGGGCGGGAGCTTCATCGATCTTGGTCCAGATGATCTTGGAAGAGGCCATGTCTTTCCCTCGGCGTTAAGGAGCGAACGGAGGCGGGCCGGGCGCGGAACGGCGCCGGTCCCCGGGCTGATAAAAATCTATGCAACAACGATGATGTGAACGGCTGTTCAAGTCAAGGAACCCGGGCGGGATGATAACCCATGGTCGGGCGCATGGGAATCCCCTGGAAGCCCCCGCCGCCCCCCGCCGCGCCCCCATAGGGATGATTCGGGACGAAAAATGATGTATAATGACGGATGGTCGCCACATCCCCCAACCGATGGGAATCGCCGGACATGCCCCGTACAGCCTGGATCATCCTCGCCGTGTGCCTCGTGCCGTGGTGCGCCCACGCCGACGTGGCCCCCGCCAAGCCCTACGCCGATGTCGTGGCCGAGGTGATGGCCTTCCTGGTCTCGGACGTGGGCATCGACGGGATCCGCACCAACGACGACGATCCGGCGGGCTATCCGGTGCCGCCCTACTTCTACCACTACGCCATCCGGGACGGGAACGGGCTGTGGAGCAGCCTGACGGGCTACCCAGGCTACCTGTCGGTCAGCTACCCGGCCTACACCGCCTGCGTGGCCATCGACGCCTTCCTGGACTGGCGGCGGTGGTCGGGCGACCCCGAAGGGCTGGCCCGCGCGCGGCAGTACGCCGACTGGATCCTCGAGCACCGCACTCCCGCCGGCGACCTGTACGGGAACCTGCCCTACAGCACCCAGACCGACGCGATCATGGGCGGGGGCTGGGACGGTCCGGCCA
>JAHJTW010000116.1 GCA_018829565.1 bacterium
CCACCGGAGCGCGGCTCGACGTCCCGGTCCCCGTCAGCGTGGGCATGACCCTTCTCTGGACCGCCCTGGCTCTCTGGGTGCTGAGGATGAAGATCCGTCCCGTGGAGGTCGTGTCATGATGATGGGCGCGGGCGTGGGATCCGACCAGGCCCGGATCACGGCCGACCGGGTCGGCAAGTGGTTCGGCGAGGTCATCGCGGTCAACAACTGCACCCTGAGCGTCGGCTCGGGCGTGGTGGGGCTGCTGGGCGCCAACGGCGCCGGCAAGTCCACCCTGTTCAAGATGCTGGCGGGCCTGATCGAGCCCAGCCACGGCGAGGTCCGGGTCTTCGGCGGCAAGCTGCGCGATCAGGTCGGCTGGTTCCGCCGGGTCGGATTCTGCCCCGAGAGCGACGCCCTGCCCGACTGGATGACCGGGCGGGAATTCCTGTCCCTGATGCTGCGCCTGATGGGTTACGACAAGGCCGAGGTGACGCGGCGGGTCGATTACTGGCTGGACCGTTTCGAGCTCAAGGACGCCGCGAACCGGCGCTGCGGCGGCTACTCCAAGGGCATGCGCCAGAAGCTGAAGCTGGCCCAGGCCCTGGCCCACGACCCGGACGTCGTCTTCCTGGACGAGCCCCTCAACGGCATGGATCCGGTCTCGCGGAAGCAGTCCATCGACCTGGTACGGGAACTGGGCCGGGCCGGCCGGACCGTTCTGGTCTCCAGCCACATCCTGCCCGAGGTCGAGTCGATGACCAGCCAGATCATCCTCATCGACCGCGGCAAGGTCCTGGCCGAGGGCAGCGTGGCCGAGATCCGGGACAAGATCCCCGAGCATCCCACCACGGTGGCCCTGGAATCCCCCGACCCGCGCGCCCTGGCGGCCTTCCTCATCGGCCGGGAGCACGTGGCGGGGGTCCAGGTGGACGGGACCGGCAAGGTCGTGGTCCGCACCGACCACGCCGTGATGTTCTACCGGGCCCTGCCCCGCTGGATCCTGGACAACCAGCTGGCGGTGGACGAGATCCTGACCTTGGACGACAGCCTCGAGGCCGTCTTCCAGTACCTGACGGAACGGTGATCCCATGAGCGGCAGCCAAGACACGACGGCCTCCCGTCCCGGCCCCGGCGGCCCGGTCTATCCCCAGCCCCTGCCCAGCCTGGGCGCGGTCCTGTGGATCGCCTGGTTCTCGGTCCGCGAGATGGCGCGGCGGAGGCGCCTGGTCTCCCTGGGCCTGATCAACCTCCTGCCGGTCATGGTGGTCCTGGCCGTGCGGATCTGGTTCCCCGACCAGGGCATCACCGCCCAGCTGCAGCTGACGAGCCTGACCCACGACACGTTCATCCCCTTCCTCATCCCCATCGTCGCCCTCGCGGTCGGGGTGTCGGCGATCGGCGAGCAGGTGGAGGAGGGCACCATCGTCTACACCTGGACGCGGCCCATCAGGCGGCGCGCCATCTACCTGGGCCGGCTGGCGGCCGCCCAGACGGTGGCCACCGTGCTGCTGTCGGTTTCGCTCATCCTGTGCTTCCTGGTCATGGTCTCGGCGGGCCTGTCGGTCATCACCTGGGACTTCCTGAAGCTCTACATCCAGACCTTCATGATCATCGCCGTGGGGGCCTTCGCCTACGCCGCCCTGTTCGCGGCCATGGGCACCTTCTTCAAGAAGCCCGTCCTGCCGGCCATCCTGTTCGCCTTCGGCTGGGAGAACCTGGTGGCCAACATCCCCGCCCGCGTCCAGGAGCTGAGCCTTCAGTTCCACCTGCGCAACCTCGTCGAGCGGCCGCAGGCCGTGCCCGAGGACCTGCCCGGTCTGCTCGGTGCGATCCTCAGCACGGCCTTCCAGCGGGAGCCCGTCCCCCCGCTGCAGTCCGTCGCGGTGCTCGTTGCGGTGACCGCGATCGCGGTCGTGGTCGGGGTGTGGCTGCTGAGGAACAAGGAGATCGAGAAGTAGGGCGCGGAGTTCACATGCCGATTGCAATTCCGGAGATTTTCGGCCATCATTGGGGGGTGAGGCCGCAGGGGCCCCGGCAGGGCCCCAGGAATCCGCATCCAGCCGGGACATCATGCTCACGCCGGAATTCTTCGCCAGGGACACACTGACCGTCGCTCACGACCTGATCGGCGCCGAGATCATCGCCGGCACCGGCCCGGATGCCGTCGCCGGGAGGATCGTCGAGGCGGAGGCTTACCTGGGTCAGGCCGATCCCGCCTCCCATGCGGGGCGGGGGTGGACGCCGCGCAGCGCGATCATGTTCGGTCCGCCTGCTGTGGCCTACGTCTACATGATCTACGGCATGCACCACTGCCTCAACTTCGTGACCGAACCCGAGGGCACTCCCGGCGCCGTATTGATCCGGGCCCTGGTGCCGGTTTCCGGCCGCGAGATCATGGCCCGTCGCCGGGGCCTGGACCCCGCCGCATGCCGGGATCAGGACATCGCCTCGGGTCCCGGACGGCTGTGCCAGGCCCTGGGGATCGACCTCTCCTGGAACGGGGTTCCGCTGGGATCGTCCGCGCCCAGGCTGGCGGTGCGCAGCGTTTCGGGAAACGGGGTCAGGGTGGAGCGGACTCCGCGCATCGGGATCCGCAAGGCCGTGGACCTTCCCTACCGCTTCGTCGCCGCGGGCAGCCCCTGCCTGACGGATTGACAAAAACGCCTCTTGCCGATAGTTTTCCGGGGATCCCCCGCACGACACCGCAGCCGGCGATCCCGCCCGTTGCCGCGAATTTCGTCCGCCTGGAACCCGGAGGGGATTCCAGGCTTGTCCGTGTCGCTCCGCCATCCGGGAGCATTGCCATCGGAGGCGTCCATGCCCGCGAGAATCCGTCACCTCACCGTCCTGTCGGCGGCCCTGCTGCTCCTGGCTGCGGGCCAGGCCCCGGCCCAGTCCTACCTCGACCTGCAGGACCAGGTCCAGGAGTTCACCCTGGACAACGGGGTCCGCTTCCTGGTCCTGGAGAAGCATGACGTTCCGGTCTTCTCCTTCCGCACCTTCGTCAACGTCGGCAGCGCGAACGAGACCCGGGGCATCACCGGCCTGTCCCACATCCTCGAACACATGGCGTTCAAGGGCACGGCCGAGATCGGGACCACCGACTACAAGGCCGAGCTGAAGGCCATGCAGGCCGAGGACGCCGCCTTCGACGCCTTCAAGCAGGTCCGCCTGGCCATCAAGCCGGTCCTGGCGGAGTACGAACTGCACGTGTCCCGCATCCCCGAGGACGGCCTGGACGATTTCCGGGCCCTCGAGGCGGCGCTGAAGGACCTGCCCGTCGAGATCGCCGTGGCGGCCGAGGACGGCGGCCCGGTGGGTGACGACCTCTTCGAGAACGGCGGCAAGGCCAAGGTCACCATCAACCACGCCATGGGGACCGAGCAGGAGAAGGTCGACGACTTCACCGTC
>JAHJTW010000117.1 GCA_018829565.1 bacterium
CTTCCGCATCATGACCAAGGAGGTCATCACCGCCAGCGACCACTGGTTCGGCGAGTTCGGCAAGAAGTACCTGCACTGGCTCCTGTCCTCGCACCGGATGACCCTGGTCATCGAGTTCGACGTCGACTTCCGGTACGACCTGACCGACCCCGCCTTCACCGTCGATTCCCTGGGAGACGGCGGGTTCCGCATCACCCTGCCGGCCTGCCGGCACGAGGTGTTGATCCGGGACATGCGCATCCACAGCGAGGACAAGACCGAACTGCTGCCCTGGCTGATGCCCGACCTGCTGGGCCGCTTCTTCACGGGGGGATTCAGCGTCGAGGCCAAGAACAAGCTCATCAACGAGACCCGCGTACAGGCCAGCCGGTTCGCGGGCGATCTCGTCCTGAAGGCCACCGGCGAGGCCCAGAAGTCGGCGGCCCGCACCCTGACGATGCTCGCCCAGGGACTGGGCGCCTGGCGCGTGGAATTCGAATTCCTCGACAGCAAGGAATTCCGGCCCCAGGTGGACACCTCGCGGATCGAGGGCGCGTTGCCCACGGCGGAAAGGTCCGGATCATGAGAAGGACCGTCATCGGCATCATGGGCGGATCCCAGGCCGATCCGCGCACCCTGGAACTGGCCGAGGACATGGGCCGCCTCATCGCCGGACGGGGGTGGGTGCTGCTCTCGGGCGGGCGTCCCACGGGGGTGATGCAGGCCAGCGTCACCGGGGCCCGCCGGGCCGGCGGCCTGACCGTCGGCGTCCTGTTCGACGACGACCGCGAGGGGGCGGCCGAGGGCCTGGACATCGTCATCCCCACGGGGATGGGGGCCGCCCGGAACGTGGTGAACGTCCTGGCCAGCGACGTGGTGGTGGCCTGCCGGGGCAACGGAGGCACCCTGAGCGAGATCGCCCTGGCCTTGCGCTTCGCCCGGCCGGTGGTCCTGCTCGATTTCGATCCCGGGCGGGATTTCCTCGATTCCTGCGCCGCCGGCGGGGTTCCCGGCCGCTGGAGCCTGGCGTCCACGCCCGCCGAGGCGGCCGACCAGGTGGCGGCCTACCTCGCCGAGCTGGGCCGGGAGCCCGCGTGACCTCCGGGTTCGACCACCCTCCCGACAGGCGGGGGACCGACTCCCTCAAGTGGCGGAAGTACGCCCAGGACGACGTGCTGCCCCTGTGGGTCGCCGACATGGACTTCGCGTCCCCGCCCGCGGTGGTCGCAGCCCTCCAGGAGCGCGCGGCTCACGGCGTTTTCGGTTACGGCGAACCCGTCCCGGATCTGGTGGAGGCGGTGACCGGGGCCATGGACGAAGCCTTCGGGTGGCGGATCGAACCGGACTGGATCGTCTGGTTGCCCGGGCTGGTCAGCGGCCTGAGCGTGGCCTGCAGGGCGACCGGCGAACCCGGCCTGGGGATCGGTGTGGCGGCGCCCGTCTATCCCCCGTTCCTGCGCGTGCCGCCGCTCATGGACCGCAAGACGGTCCGGATGCCGCTGGCGGGGGACAACGTCCAGGGCTGGCGCCTGGACACCGATCTGCTGGAAGCGAACTGGGATCCGGACGTCCGGCTCTTCCTCCTGTGCCATCCCCACAACCCGGTGGGCAGGGTGTGGACGGAATCCGAGCTCGAGGATTTCGCCGCCCTCTGCCTGGCCCGCGATGCGGTCATCTGCAGCGACGAGATCCACAACCAGCTCGTCCTCGAACCGGGCCTGCGGCACCGCCCCCTGGCCACCCTGGATCCGGAGATCGCCCGCCGGACCATCACCCTGCTGGCCCCGAGCAAGACCTTCAACATCGCCGGTCTGGGCTGTTCCCTGGCGGTGATTCCCGAGCCCACGCTGCGTCGCCGCTTCGACCGGGCCCGCGCGGGGATCGTCCCCGATCCCAACGTCCTGGGCATGCACGCCGCCGCCGCGGCCTGGTCCGCAGGCGGAGGTTGGCTGGCGGAACTCCTGGATTACCTGCGGGGGAACCGGGATCTCCTGGCCGGGCGCGTCGCCGGCCTGTCCGGCGTCACCATGGCCCCCGTCGAGGCCACCTACCTGGCCTGGCTCGACGTCCGCGCCCTGGGCCTGGACGATCCCCACGCCACCTTCCTGAAGCACGGGCTCGGTTTCTCCGACGGCGCCGATTTCGGTGCGCCGGGTCACCTGCGCCTGAACTTCGGCTGCTCCCGTTCCCTCCTGTCCGAAGCCTGCGACCGGCTGGACCGCGCGGTCGCACTGATCGGAAGCTGAGAGGCCGGTCGGGCCGGCCTCCCGTGGCGTTCCCGGTTTGCCCGGGTCAATCCGGATCCTTGCCCAGCAGGTACCTCTCGAACCAGGCCAGATCCCACTTCATCTTGGCCAGGCGGTTCTCGTGGGTGGTCAGGCCGTGGGGTTCGCCGGGATAGATCACCAGCTCGGTCGGGACGCCCAGGTAGTGGTGCAGAGCCCGGTACAGGGCCTTGCTGTGGGCGGGCGGCACTCGCGGATCGCTGCCCCCGACGTGGATCAGGGTGGGCGTCCGGACCCGGTCCAGACCGTACAGGGGGGAAGCCTGCCGGTAATGATCCGCGACCTCCCAGGGCAGCCCTTCGACGAAGTTGATCACGTGTCCGGGCGTGTCCTCGGTGCCCCACTGGATCACCATGTCGAGCACTCCGGCCCCGCTGCTGGCCGCGGCGTACAGGTCGGGCTCGGCCACGATCATGCAGTTGGTCAGGTAGCCGCCGTTGCTCCAGCCCATGACGCCGATCCGGTCGGGGTCGGCGATGCCCTGGTCGATCAGCCAGCGCGTGCCGGCGGCGATGTCGGCCACCTCGATGTCGTTCTCCCGGCCGATGAGCTTCTCGAGGAAAGCATCCCCGTAGCCGGTCGACCCGTGGTAGTTGGGGCTGAGCAGGGCGTAGCCCCTGCTCGCCATCAGGGCCCGGCCGTAGATCCAGAGCCGCAGGCGGTACTTGGTGCTGGAGGTCGGGCCTCCGTGGAGTTCCACGACGGCGGGCAGGGGGCCGTCCCCGTCACGATAGCCGGGGGGAAGTTCGAGGATGCCCCAGCAGGTCTCCCCGTCGCCGCCGGTCCAGCTGACGTGCTCGATCCGGGGCAGTTTCCAGGTGGCCACCTGGGGATTGGAGTCGGTGCGGCGCACGAGCTTGCGGGGGCCTTCCACGGCGTAGACGTCGTTGGCTCCGGTCACCGTCTCGGCGATGACGGCGAGCATCTTGCCCCGACGGTCGAAAGCGTAGGCGCCGACGACCCAGTCACCCTCGGTCAGGATGTCGGTCGGCCCCTGGGCTCCCGAGCCCACGTCCCGGGTTCCCAGCAACCGCACGCGGCCCATCTCCTCGCCGAGGTAGCAGAGGGTCCGGCCTTCGCCCCGCCAGCGCAGGGCGCCGGCGTAGGTCGCCAGGCCGGGCCGCTCGACCCGCTGGAGGTCCCACCGGTCCGCCGCCTCCTCGGCCACCCAGATCTGGGAGGCGTAGCCGTCATAGGAGATGGAGAAGGCCAGGGCCCGGGAGTCGCCGGCCCAGGCGAGATCCTCGATCCAGCCGTAGGGCGACTTGTGGTCCCGGCGCCAGGACTCATCGGCCACGGTCAGGGTGGCGCCGGTCTCCAGGTCCAGGACCTCGACGCGGGACCAGCCTTCCTTGAAGATCAGCTCGTTGTCGGTGGTGGTGATGAGGGCGAGCTTCCGCCCGTCGGGGGACAGGGCCATGTCCCACACGACCCGGTCGGGATCCAGGAGGGTCTTCTCCCGCCACGATCCCAGGTCGAGGCGGGTGATGCGGGTCAGGTCCCGGACGCCGTGGCCGTACCTCAGGTCCGGGAATTCCTTGCGCAAGGCGGACCAGGATTCATCGGTCGTTTCCTCCGTGGCCGTGAAGAGGACCGCGTCGCCTCCCGGGGCCAGGACGAAGGATTCGACGCCGCCGTCGAGCCGGGTGACCGCCTGCCGGGTGCCCGCAACCGGGTCGATGCGCCAGACCTGGGTCGATCCGTCGTGGGGCGGGGCCTCCCGACCCGCCCGGTCCCTGCCCAGGCAGTAGAGCGACCGGCCGTCGGGCGACCAGACGCAGGAGCCCCCGCCGAACCCGTCGAAGGTGAGCCGTCGGGCAGCACCCTCCCTGGTCCCTACGATCCAGAGGTCGGAGCTCCGGCCTTCCTTGCCGTTTCCCCAGCGGCTTTCCGTGAAGGCGATCCACAGGCCATCGGGGGAGACCGCCAGGTTGCCCAGGGTGGTCAGGTCGAAGTAATCCTCCGGCTGGATGTCGTGATCCCTCACCTGGGCCGGGGCAGGGATCGCCAGGACGCAGGCCAGGGCGGGAACCAGCAGGATCAGGAACCGGGGCAGGACTTTCACGGCGGTTCACCTCCGGGTTCGGGGGCCGGGATCGAGGGAGGCCGGGGCAACGGCGCCCGCACTCCCAGGGGGCGGATCCTGGACTTTCCCGCGGGGCGGACCGGGATGCAAGATTTCCTTTATTCAGGGATGAATTTTTTTGTCAAAATTGTTTCAAATTATTGATTTTGTTGTCGTTGTTCCATTTTGAGGATGTTTTCAGTGAAGGGTCCGGTTAATGGGGCAAAAAAAATCAGGTTAAGGTTGCCAAAAACGGCGGAATATGGCAGGATGCAACCATTCGAAGGGACTCACGTCCTTGGCCGGAAGAGTCTCGAAAGTGATTTATCCATAATATCGCCTCGGGGGGTAGACATGAAAACCTTGGTCATTGCTCTGGCACTGGTCACCCTGGCAGGCTCCGCCTTCGGGCAGGCCTACTGGGAGGACAACATCGGGATGTACTACAACGAGGACGGCACCAACTACTGCTGCGGGGCTCCTCCGGGAACCTTCGTGGACGTGTACCTGGTCCTCACTCACGCCACCAGCGCGACCGTGATGGGATGGGAGGCCAAGCTGACCTTCGAAGGCGCCTGGTTCCCTGTTTCCTTCACGCCGCGCTACGATCACATCAACGCAGCCACCCGTCCCAACGAGTACATCGTCGGTCTCGGCACGCCTCAGGCGACCATCGGCGGCGCGCTCGTCCTGATGGACATCCGCCTCTACAACACGGACGGGTTCATTCCCTCCTACGGATACGTGGGGCCCATCTACTTCCACTCCCTTCCGGAGGAGCTGCCGGCCTACCTGGACGGCGCCGACCTGGAGCTTGTCAAGCCCATGTATCCCAGCCTCGGCAGCGTCGATGACTGGGTCATCAGTCTGAACAACGGTTGCGTGGTCGACGACGAGAACACCAGCTTCGGGACGGTCAAGTCCTTGTTCCGCTAGGTTCTCGCTGGTCCGGTGATCGATCCCCCGTGTGCCAAGGCACGGGGGATCTTTTTGGGGGGGGATCCGCCAGGAAAATTGCTTATTTGTTATAATTGACATGATTGGAGCGACTTATGTGAATTTTGAACTGTTTTGATCGGTTTTTCGGGTAAAAAAAAGCACGACATGGCATTTTTTTGTGTCTCGGGACTTGATTTATGTTATAATTTCAATCAGTCAATCACCCTTCGCCGGGCTTCGCCCATGACCTTTCACACTTCATAGGAGCGACAACAATGAAGAAGTTGATCCTCGCCACCGCACTCGTCGCCATGGCCATTGGCGGCTCCGCATTCGCCCAGCTGAATTGGGAAGACAACATCGGCCTGTACTTCGATGAGGGCGCCACCTCCTATTGCGGCACCGCCCCCATCGGCTTCACCCACGCCTTCCTGGTTCTCACCCACTGCACCAGCCCCAGCGTCGGCGGCTGGGAAGCCAAGGTCACCTTCGAAGGCGGCGTCACGCAGACCGCCGCGGCCCTGTACGGTCTGACCATCAACGCGGCCACCCGCCCCAACGAGTTCATCGTCGGTCTGGGTCAGCCCCTGGTCGCCGTCAACGGCTCCGTGGTCCTGGCCGACTTCACCCTGTACGCCACCGGCGGCCCGGGCTACGGCTTCGTCGGCCCGGTCTACTTCGACAGCCTCCAGAACAACCTGCCCGCCTACCTGGACGGCAACGACCCCGAGCTGGTCAAGCCCATGCTGCCCAGCCTGGGCGGGATCTTCGACCCCGTGCTGATCGTCAACGGCGACTGCGGCCCGGTGGACAACGAAGACGCCAGCTTCGGCGGCGTGAAGGCTCTGTTCCGGTAGATCGCACCGGTGGCCTCCGGCCACGTGCTCGCTCTATGAAGACGGCCGCCGTTTCCGGCGGCCGTCTTCATTCCGGTCAAGATCGCAGGGGCCCTCACCGGGCCAGCAACCCTCCCCGCTGATAGATGTCCATCTGCACCCGGCTGAACGGTTCGGCCTTGAGGCCGCCCCCTTCCCAGGTGATCGCGCCGGTGTTCAGGTCGACCCTGATCCCCTGGCCGTTCTGCAAGCCGGCATCCCGCAGGTCGGCCACCAGGACCGGCAGCCCGGCGTTGATGGCGTTCCGTTCGTAGATGGCCCCGTAGCTGGGAGCGATGAGCGCGGCGACACCCAGGGTCAGGAAGCAGTCGACGGCCTGCTGGCGGCTGCTGCCGCAGCCGAAGTTCGGCCCCACGACAACGAAGTCGCCGGGGGCGGCCTTCGCGGGGAAGTCCTCCCAGCCGGGAAGATTGCCGAAGGCGTAACGTCCCATCTCGGCCGGATCGGTCACGGCCAGGTGGCGATTGTGGAAGATCATGTCGGTGTCGATGTTGGCCTCGTTCACCAGCCACACCCGGCCTTCGAGGACCGTCGGTTTGGGGGCGGTCGCACCGGCGGCGACCGGGGCCTTGGCCGCGGGCTTGCCGGCGGCGGGCCGGATCGGCCGGGGCTCGGTGATGGCGTCCTCGGTGGTGAGGATCCCGCTGATGGCGCTGGCGGCGGCGGTGGCCGGGCTGGCGAGGTAGACTTCGCCCTTGCCCTGCTTGCCGGCGAAGTTGCGGTTGCCCGTCGAGACGGTGACTTCCCCGGGCCCGTTCTGGCCGATCTGGCCGGCCGCGCAGCCGGCGCAGCCGGCATTGCCGACCAGGGCGCCGGCCGCCATGAGGTCGGCGATGAGGCCCTCGGCCATCGCCTGCTCCCAGATGCGGCGCGTGGCCGGGACGACCTTCAGGACCACGTGGGGGGCCACCTTGCGCCCCTTGAGGATGCGGGCGGCGATCCGCAGGTCGCTGATGCGGCCGTTGGTGCAGGATCCGATGAAGACCGAGTCGATGGGGCGGCCCGCCGCCTCGCTCACCGGGACCGCGTCCTCGGGGTGCCCGGGCCGGGCGGCCATGGGCTCCAGCCCGGCGATGTCGATCTCGACCGTGCGGATGTACTCGGCGTCGGGGTCGGCGGCGATGGCCGGGAAGCGGATCCCGCTGAGGTCCTCGAGCTCCTTCAGGATGCCCTCGCTGGGCTCGAACAGGGCGATGATCCCTCCCATCTCGGTGGCCATGCTGGCGATGGTGATGCGGCTCTCGAGGTCCAGGTTCTCGACCACGTCGCCGTAGATCTCGGCGGCGCAGCCCAGCAGGCCGTCGGCGCCCAGGTTCCGGGCCATGCACAGGACGATGTCCTTGGCGCGGGCGTGGGGTCCGGGAACGCCATTGAGGATGATCTTGACCGTAGGGGGGACCTTGAACCAGACCTTGCCCTCGGCCCAGGCCGCGGCGATGTCCTGATCGCCCATGCCCTGGCCGAAGGCCCCGACGGCGCCCATGATGTTGGCGTGGCTGTCGGTGCTGACGAAGGTCGAGCCTGGTCCCACCAGGCCTTCCTCGAGGGCCAGATGGGTGCCGATGCCCTGCGTGACGTCCCTCAGACCGATGCCGTACTCCCGGGCGAAGAGGCGGCAGAAGTGCTGGTTCGCCGCGTAACCCTGGTCGCTGCCGCCGGGGTTGGTGTCGAAGGTGAAGAGGGTCTTGCCGGGATCGTCGATACCCAGGCCGGCTTGCTGCAGGTTCTTCACGACGTTGGCGCCGCCGAAATCCCTGGCCGCCCTGACGTCGATGACGACGTTGGCGATCTCCCCGGGCCTGGCGGGACGGTCGCTGTGACCGGCGATGATCTTCTCGATGATGGTCCTTCCCACGTCAGTCCTCCTCGTCCGGTGGGGCGAATCCCAGCTGAGGTTCCCGGCCTTCCTGCCAGGCCCGCAGCCCTTCGGTCGTTTCCAGTGAATCCCAGCATTGCTGCTGGGACTCCCATTCCAGGGAGAGCATGGAGGTCATGTCGAGGCCGGCGGCGTTCTGCACGGCCAGCTTGAGCAGGCGCACGGCGGGTTGGGGCAGGGTCCGCAGGCGCCCGGTCAGGTTGTCCAGTTCCTGTTCCCAGGATTCCTCGGGGACCAGGCGGTCGATCAGGCCGATGGCATGGGCTTCGGCGGCACCCAGGGTGCGGCCCGACAGCAGGAGTTCGAGGGTGCGGCCGGGGCCGATCAGGCGCGGCAGGTGGTGGCTCAATCCCCAGCCCGGCAGCAGTCCGCCCACGAGGTCCGGGGGCGTGAAGGAAGCCGTCGGGGTCGCCAGCCGAACGTCCGCGGCCAGGAAGAAGGCGAAACCGAGGTCGCGGATGTCCCCCCGGGTCGCGGCCAGGACCGGCTTGGTCAGGTCGGCCATCATGGTGACGATCTTGCGCCCCAGTTCCATGGCGATCTCGAGCCTTTCGACCCCTTCGTTGCGCAGGTGGGACGCGGAGAGGTTGTCGAGATCGTGATGGAAGTCGAAGGCGTGGTCGCCGTCGGTGAACACGAGGGCCCGGACGGCGCGGTCCTCCTGGAGTCGCAGGGTCAGATCCAGGAACTCGTCACAGAGATCCTCGATGTTCGGGGCGCCGGGTCCGATCAGCCGGATGGTCGCGCAGCCCTCGGCGATCTCGCAATCGAAGTTCTGGTATTCCATGGTTCCATCCCGGGTTGAAGGAGGCCGGAAGGCCGGGTGCGCCGGACCCCGGTCCGGCACGTGCCCCAAAAGTACTCCATTCGGGGGCCCAGGCAAACCCGGCAAAGGCAAACCCGTCCCGTGGACAGGACCCGACAGCTGGGCTAGAATCCCGGGTCCGGGGGTCCCGGTCACGGGGCCCTTCCCCGGCCCGGCTCCCGATCCGGGCTTCCTGCGATCACGGAAGGATGGGCATGCGCGTTTTCCTCACCGGCGGCACCGGCCTCATCGGCCGTCAGCTCATCCCCCTGCTGATGCAGAGGGGAGCGACGGTCCTGTGCCTCAGCCGGGATCCCGCCTCCGCGCGTGCCGTCCTGCCCGCCGGTGTGGAGATCGTCGGCGGGGACCCCAACCTGCCCGGCGTGTGGCAGGACCGGGCGGCCCTGTGCGACGCAGTGGTCAACCTGGCCGGCGAATCGGTGGGATCGGGCCGGTGGACCAGCGGGCGCCGGATGCGGTTGCGACGGTCCCGGCTGGCCACGACCGCCCACGTCGCCGAGGCCGTGGCCCAGGCCTCCCAGCCCGTGGTCCTGGTCAACGCCTCGGCCGTGGGTTACTACGGCGACGCGAGGGACCGGGCCCTGGGCGAGGACGCCCAGCCCGGCCAGGACTTCCTGGCCCGGCTGGCGGTGGAGTGGGAGCACTCGGCCCTGCAGGCCGAGAGGGATGGCGTGCGGGTGGCGTTGTTGCGGATCGGTGTCGTCCTGGCCCCCGAGGGCGGCGCGCTCGAACGCATGATCCCCCTGTTCCGGCTGGGGCTGGGAGGGCCGCTGGGCTCGGGCAGGCAGTACTTCCCCTGGATCCACATCCGGGATCTCGTGGAGGCCATCCTGTTCATCATCGACGAACCGCGGATCGAGGGGCCGGTCAACGCGGTGGTGCCCTCGCCACCGAGGCAGAAGGAATTCGCGCGGGCCCTGGGCCGGGCCCTGGGCAAACCGGCGGTCCTGCCGGCGCCGGCGTTCGCCCTGCGGCTGCTCCTGGGGCGGCAGGCGGACCTGCTCCTGTTCGGCCAGCGGGCGCTTCCCAACGTCCTGAAGACCCACGGGTTCAGATTCAGGTTCCCCGAGCTGGAGGCGGCGCTGGCCGACGTCCTGGGGAACCGGCCGGACTCCCCGACCTGATCGGCCGGAAGGTCCGGCTCAGCCCACCACGAAGGCGTCCGGCTGGATGTCGCCCTTATCGAAGCGATCCAGCGACAGGCTGGCGATGATGGGATCCTCGGCCCCGGTGGTGATGTGCTTCGCCATGCGCCTGCCGGTCATGGGGCCGAGCATGAAACCGTGGCCGCTGAACCCGCAGATGTGGTAGTACCCGTCGAGTCCCGGCACCCCGCCCAGGATGGGCCGGTGGTCGGGGGTGACGTCGTACATCCCGGCCCACTGGCGCATCATCCTGACGTCGCCGGCCCGCGGATAGAGATCCGTCAGGGCCCGCGCGAAGCGGACGGCGAACCGCAGCTGGCTGCGCGTGTCGAACTGCCCGGGCTCGGTCCAGTGGGGCTCGGCGGGATCGCCGATGCCGCCGACGATCTCGCCCCGCATGCTCTGGCTGAAGTAGATCCCGTTGGTGATGGAGATCACCATGGGATCGAGGAAGGGCTTCAGGGATTCGCTGACCATGATCTCGTGCCGCTCCTGCCGGTTGGGCAGGTTCACGCCCACCGAGGCGGCGAGGCTGCGGGACCAGGGACCGGCGCAGTTGACCAGGATGGGGGTGGCGATGGATCCGCGGTCGGTGTCCACCCTCGCGATGCGCCCGTCGGCGACCGTGATTCCGGTCACGGCGGTCCGGATGGAGATCTTCACGCCCAGGCGGTGGCACGCCCTGGCGTAACCCCACACCACGGCGAAGGGATAGGCGGTGCCGTCCTTGGGACAGAAGGTGGCTCCCTTGAGCCGGCTGATGTTCAGGTCGGGCACGATCTTCAGGCACTCGGACGGCTCGAGGAAGCTGGTCGGAACGTTGCAGCGGTTCTGCAGTTCGACGGCTCTGCGCATGGCCGGCAGGTCCGCCTCGTTCTCGGTGATCATCAGGTAACCGCCCTGGCGGAAGAACACCTGGTAGCCGAGCTCGGCGGACATGTTCTCGTACATGCCCACGCTTTCCTGGGCCAGGCGGATGTTCTCCTCGGTGGTCCATTGCTGGCGGATGCCGCCCCCGCAACGCCCGGTGGACCCGCTGCCGATGTAGCTCTTCTCGATCACCACGATGTCGCGGACTCCCAGGCGGGCCAGCTCGTAGGCCGTGGTCAGACCGTTGATGCCCGCCCCGACCACGACCGCGTCGGCGGTGGCGGGGACCGGGTCCCGGTTCAGGGGGATCATGGGTGGTCCTCCTCGGCGGCGGGGACGTCCAGGGCAGCGAGCTGGGCGAAGGTCATCGGCTCGGCCGGGGGCCGGATGGTCGTGGGCCGGATGTCCTGCGGCGGACACCCCCGCAACTCGGCGAGCAGGCCGGCGGATTCGCTCAGGCAGCCCTTGCCCTGGCAGAAGCCTGTTCCCACCCCGGTGTACCGCTTCAGGGATTCGATCTCGGTGAATCCTTCCCGGTAGGCTTCCCGGAACTCGTGGACCGTCACGTCCTCGCAGCGGCAGAGGTAGACCTTGGGCTTGCTCATGGGTGCCTGACCTCCGGGAGACTGGAGTCCGGGGAGCCGGGCCGGATGCCGGCGGCCTCGCCGACCACCCGGAAGGGGCGTCCTCCGGGCAGGATTCCGCCCAGGTCGGACCCGTCCGCCCCGGCGGGCAGATAACCCCCGCGCTCGGGTTGCAGGACCAGTTCCGAGCCCAGCTGGTAGAGGACGTCGTATGCCGGCTTGCCGGGGTTGCAGATGACGGCCAGATCCCCCTCCATGCGCAGCTCGGACAGCTTGGGTCCGGGAGAGGACCGGCGGGGAGCCAGGGTGGCCTGGATGCTCGTGCCGCCCACGGCGCTCATCCCGGCCAGGACCAGTCCCGTGTGCAGGGGCCACTTGTGGTCCACGGCCGCGGACACTTCGGTCTGCCAGCCGGTTTCGGTGACCACGAGGCTCAGGTGGGCGCCCCGGCAGGCCAGCAGTGTGGCGCTCAACCAGAAGTCGAGCCCACCGCCGATGACGATGACCCGGCGGCCGCCCAGATCCAGGCCGTCCCGCAGGACCATCCGGTAGAGGGCCCGGGGACCGATCATCCCGGGCGCGTCGTTGCCGGGGAACAACCCCAGGACGTCGAGGGCGCCGGCGGCCCAGACGACCGAGCCGAACCGCAGGGTGAGCAGATCGCCGCCTTCCCTCAGCAGCAGCCCGTCGGGGTGGTAGCCGGCGATGACCCGGGATCCGGGCCGGAATTCCGCCCCGCCGGCGGCGAAGTCCGCGAGGGCCCGGTCGAGACGCTCGTGCGCGGCTGCCAGGACGGGGAACCGGCCCAATCCTCCCCGCGTCTCCTGCGCCACGGCCTGCAGGGCGGCGGCCCGCTGTCCGCCGGGCAAGGTGTTCTCGTCGAGCACCAGCACGCGGCCCCCGGCCCGGGCGGCCGCCTCCAGGCCGCTGGGCCCGCCGCCGATGACCACGGTCTCCACGCTGCCAAGATCCCGCGTTGCCGCCTCGGTCGCCGGAGCGGAGGGCAGGGCCCGGGCGGCCGGCAGCCTGCCGACACCGGTCAGGGGGCGGATGGTCTTCAGGAAGTAGCGGCTGACCCAGGCGGGTTTCGTGAACCACTTGTAGTAGAACCCGACGGGGAACAGGGCGCTGCCCAGGCTCAGGGACTTCTGCATCGCCGGGCCGTAGAAGGCGCCGGTGTCCTGCCGCGCGACCTCCATGCCCCCGCGCACGGGCAGTTCGCAGACGCGGACGTTGGGGACTCCGTCCACCCGCATGAGGCAGGCCGTGCACTGGCCGCGGGCGCAGGTCACCCCGCGGGGGGAACCGTACTTGGGGGAATGGGAGAGGACGCGGACCCCGTTCTCCCACAGGGCGACGGCCACCGTGGTGTCCGGGCGACAGTCGAGGGTCTTCCCTTCGAAGCGGATCTGCACCAGGTCCTTATCCAAGGCACCATCCTTTCGCGGGCGGATTCACCCCGGGACCGGGCGGGTCGGCCGCCCGGCTGAGGTACCGAAAATAGGTTCCGCCAGGACCTGCGGCAAGGACGGTGTCGGGCTCGGCGACCCTGAAGTCGGGACTTTCCCGGGAGCCTCCGGGGCATATATTTGAAAGCAGATTTTCCCGGCCGGGGATGACACCGGTCCGGGCCAGCCGTTCCGCGATTCCCGATTGCGAGGTGTGGGATGTCCAAGGTCACCATCAGCGAAGTCGTCAAGAAGGCCAGGGAGCAAGGGGTGGAGTTCGTCGACCTGAAGATGCTCGACCTGACCGGACGCCTGCATCACCTGTCGTTCCCCCTGGACCGGCTGACCGAGGACGTCTGCACCAGCGGGATCGGGTTCGACGGGTCGAGCTACGGGTTCCTCAAGGTCGAGAACAGCGACATGGTGCTGATCCCCGACCTGGACACCGCGGCCATCGACCCCTTCCGGGCGCGCAGGACCTTGACCATGTTCGCGGCGGCCCACCTCACCGACGCCGGGCGGACGCCCTTCGCCCAGGATGCACGCGTCATCGCGACGCGGGCCGAGGCCGCCCTGAAGTCCCTGGGAGTGGCGGACGTGTCCCAGTGGGGGCCCGAGTACGAGTTCCACATCTTCGAGGAGGCCCGGTTCAACACCGCCTCCAACGATTCCGCCTTCGGGGTGCGCAGTGGCGAGTTCTTCTACCAGAACGCCTACCACGCCTGCAACCCCTTCGACCGGTACGACGATTTCCGCGACGAGGTCTGCGCCGTGATGGCGGACTTCGGCATCCCCGTCCGCTACCACCACCACGAGGTGGGGGGGCAGGGCCAGCAGGAGATCGAGGGCTGGTTCGCCGACATGACCACCACCGGTGACCATGCCGTCCTGACCAAGTACATCCTGTTCAACCTCGCCGAGCGCCACGGCCTGAAGGTCACCTTCATGCCCAAGCCCCTGTTCGACAACGCCGGCAGCGGGTGGCACCTGCACCAGTTCCTGCTGAAGGGCGGCAGGAACATCTTCGACGACGGGGACGGATACGCCGGACTCAGCCCGACGGCTCTGCACTACATCGGGGGCATCCTCACCCACGCCGACGCCCTCAGCGCCCTGACCAACCCCAGCACCAACAGCTACAAGCGCCTCGTGCCCGGATTCGAGGCCCCGACGGTCCGCACCTTCGGCCGCTCGAACCGCGGCGCGGCCATCCGCATCCCCAGCTACGTCTCCGACGGTCAGTTGAGGCGCATCGAGTACCGTCCTCCGGATCTGACCTGCAATCCCTATCTTTGCTGCGCCGCCATCCTGATGGCCGGGCTGGACGGGATCATCAACGGCATCGACCCGGTCGCCGCCGGTTTCGCGCCCGAGGATGCGCCTTCCTCCACGGGCCGGCAGGTGGACTTCCTGCCCCGCAGCCTGGCGGACGCCCTGGACGCCCTGGAGAACGACCACGCCTTCCTCTTGAGGGAGGACGTGTTCCCCGAGGCGCTGATCCGGCGCTGGCTGGACGTCAAGCGGACCGAGATCCAGGCCATCAACGGCCGCCCGCATCCCTACGAGTTCACGATGTACTTCGATTTCTAGGCAGGATGGTCGGGCGCCAGGCGCGGCAGGGCTGCGGGCTGGCCGACCCTGATCGAGGGAGGCGGCGCCATGGTGGAGATCGGGATCACGACCGAATCACGGGACCAGTTCGTGGACGTCACGGCGCAGGTGGAGGGCGCCGTCCGGCGGCTCGGGGTGACCGGAGGGGCGGTCCTGGTCTTCAACCCCCACACCACCGCGGGGGTGACCATCAACGAGGGTGCGGACCCGGACGTGGTGAGGGACATGCTGGGGGCGTTCGACCGGATGGTACCGTGGCAGGACGGATACCGGCACGCCGAGGGCAACGCCGCCGCCCACATCAAGGCGTCCCTGGTCGGTAGTTCGGTCCTGGTTCCCGTTCAGGACGGGGCGGCGAGGCTGGGAACCTGGCAGACGATCTGGTTCTGCGAGTTCGACGGCCCACGCCGCCGCCGGCTATGGGTGAGCCAGGTGGGCCAGGGGACGTGATCCCCCGGGCAGTCGCTCGATCAGCTGCTTGAATTCCTCCCTGGTCGTGTGGGCCGTCACCGTGTACCGGCCCACGTGCCAGGGCCCGTGTCCGGGGTCGAAGGTCCGTCGGTGGAGGCTGACGGTGCCGGCGAAACCCACCGAGTTCGCCACGCTGTCCAGGTCCCCGTTCCCGAAACCGAAGGGCCACGCCAGCCAGCGGGCCGGCGCCCCGGTGTTGCGCACCAGAGCGGCCCGGCTGACCAGGAGGTCGTCGGTGACCGGTCCGAATCTCCCTCCCCGCAGGGCCTGCCAGGATCCCCTGGCCGGATCCTGCGCCTCGGCCCCGGCCAGGGCGGCCAGTTCCTTCAGGTTCAGCAGGCGGTCGGTCTCGCGGGTATATTCCGGTTCCCAGGTCACCGGGACCCGGCCGGCCTGCCCGTCCACCTTGTAATGGAGCCGGTTGGTGTGGGACCCGAGGATCACCAGACCGCTGTCCTGCATTTCCCTCAGCTCGTCCCAGGAGCAGATGTCCAGGCCGCTGAAGGTCCCGCCGGCGAAGGACGTGGGCACGAAGAGGTGGGCGCGGACCCCGTACTCCCTGAGGAGGGGGAAGGCCAGGCGGTGGAAGCTGCGCTCGGCGTCGTCGACCGTCAGGACGACCGCCCGTTCCGGCAGGGGATCCCCGTGGGCGGCGAGGGCAGTCACCTCGTCCAGGGTCAGGACCTCGACGCCGGATTCGGCCAGGTATTCCAGTTGCCAGGCGAACTCCCCGATGGGGGTGGTCCAGAACTCCTCGGTCCCCAGGGCGGGCAGGCCGAACAGGAGGCTGCCCCCGACCTTGGCCAGGTAGGCCGGATCGACGTCCGCCCGGAAATAGTGGTAGCACAGGACGGGGATCCCGGAACGTCCCGGGACGTCGGGGGCGACCCGGCCCGCGGCGGTCTGGGGTGGGTCCAGGAAGTCGTGGGCCGCGTCCGGCGCCTGGTCCCGGCATCCGGCGGCGGCCAGGCAGCAGACCAGCAGGATGACCACGGCCGGGAACGTCGCGGATCGGGTCCGGGTGTGCTCGTCGGATCCGGTCATCAGAAGATCCCCCGCAGGGACAGCCCCGCCGACGTCCGCCGGTACCCGCTGTCCGTGCTGATGGCGCTCCGGGAATGGCCCGCATCGACGGCGACCAGCCAGTCCCCGGAAAGGCGCAGGCCCAGGTGGACGGACCCTCCGCCCACGGTGATGGCGTCCGCTCCGGTTTCCTTCTCCCGCCCCAGCGATCCGGCCGCCCTCAGGACGAACCGGCTCCGCCACAGGACCGCCGCGGCTTCGAGTCCTCCGTGGGCCACGTGGTCCGGAGCCCAGTATCCCCCGGGATAGGGACGGCTGTGATCGAGGACCGTGAAGGCCGCAGCCAGCTGGAGATCCACGGGACCCTCGTGCTTCCAGGTGGCCGCGAGCCGGCCTTGCCGTCGCTGGTTGCCGTCGGTGAACTCGCCCAGGCGGCCGACCGCGGTCAGGCCGATGCGCCGGGTGAGGCGAAGGTCGGCCGAGAGGTTCGTCTGCCGCAGGGCCAGTCTGCGCCCGAAGGCGAGGAAGGTCTCGACGGCCTGGTAGCCGGCGCCCGCGTCCAGGCGGACCCGGTCCCGGGGCAGCCAGGTGAACCAGAAGTCTCCGCCGGGCCGGTTCCAGTCCAGCTTCTCCGCTTCGCCTTCGAGGGGTTCGTCGCTGCGGAACGACTCCAGCCAGCCGGCGGCGTGGAGGGACAGGTTCCTGCGCAGGGGGAAGCCCGCACCGGCCTCCCAGCGCAGGGCGGTGAGGTCGGGCCGGCCCGGCTGGCGGTAGAGGCTGACCCGCGGGCCGGTATGCAGGAGGATGCCGGCCACCGGGACGGCCCCCTGGATCCGGAAGCGGGCGATGTCCAGGTCGTCGGAGTCCCAGCTGGATTCCCAGCCGATGAGGGCCAGGGGGGTGTACTCGTCCAGCACCTTGAGCCGGAACTTCCGGGCGTCCCGGCCGCCCGCCGATGCCGGGCCGAAGCGGGACTCCACGTCCTCCAGAACCCCCCAGCCCTCGCGGTAGCGGTTGGCCCAGACCAGGCTCCGGCCCAGGCCGATGCGGGCGGCGGGATCGTCGGGTTCCGAGGTCGCAAGCTCCCGGTAAAGGTCCACGGCGCGCGCTTGCCGGCCGCTCCAGCTGCAGGCCAGGGCGAGGCCCAGCAGGGTCTCCCGGTCCCGCCGGGCCCCGGGGGCGTCCAGGTAGGCGGTGAACAGCGCGTAGGCCCGGTCGGAATCCTCGTTCCACAGGCTCGTGAAGGCGGCGCTGCGCAGATCGCCCGGAGCGCCGGTGGCGAAGGCGGGGCCGGGGCAGGTCGCCCAGGCCAGGGCCAGCAGGACCGCCGTCCACGCGGAGGGGAACCTGGGGAACCGCCCTGGGGCCTTCCTCATTCCCGGATGGGTTTCCACAGCGTGATCCTCTTCTTCTGGCGGTTGACCAGGAAACCCCGGGGGGCGGTGATGACGGTGATGACGGCCATCAGGATCCAGTAGACCAGGGGATAGAACACGGCCACCAGGTAGTAGCGCGGCAGCTTGTCGTCGTAGTGCCTGTCCAGGGCCACCCCGGTCAGCAGCTGGACCAGGCAGACCGAGGCGATGAGCATCCCCCAGAAGTTGGGAATGGGGGACGCCCCCACGGGGGGATAGCCCACGGCGAAACTGACGAACCAGACGACCGTCAGGATGACGTAGGTGTAGGCCCAGGCCACCGACAGGTGGGCCTCGACGACCACGGGCCAGAAGCGCCGGTGCTTGCGGTCCAGGAGGGTGCGGCCGTGCCTGACCAGCACCTGGCTGAGGCCCAGGGCCCAGCGGCGGCGCTGGCGCCACAGGCCCTCGAGGGACTGGGGGACGCGCATCCACATCACCGCGCGGGATTCGTAGCGCACGTCCCAGTGCCGCAGCTGCAGACGCCAGGTCAGGTCGATGTCCTCGGTGGCCATCTCGGGCGAGTAGAGGCCGACGTCGTACAGGGCTTCGCGCCGGAAGATGCCGACGACCCCGCTCATGGTCATGATGCGGCCCCAGACCCGCTGGGCGCGTCGCATGAGGGAGATGATGGAGGCGAATTCGATGGCCTGGAGCTTGGCCAGGAAACTGTCCCGGTTGACGACGCGGGGATTGCCGGTGACGGCCGCGCACCGGGGCGACCGGAAGTGGGGCACCATCCGGTCGAGGATGTCGGGCGCCGGGACCGCGTCGGCGTCCATGACGAACACCAGGTCCCCGTTGGTCAGGGGGATGGCGTCGTTGAGGGCCATGGCCTTGCCCTCGTTGACGGACTTGCGCACCAGGCGCACCCGCGGATCCGCCAGGAACGGTTCGATCTCCAGGAGGGTGCGGTCGGTGGAGCAGTCGTCCACCACGACGACCTCGTAGCGGGGGTAGTCCACCCGCAGGACCCCGTCGAGGGTCGCCGCGATGTTCGCCTCCTCGTTGTAGGCCGGGATGAGGAACGACACGAGGGGGGAATGATCCCGGGAGTAGAAGGCGGCGAGCCGTTCGGGGCCCAGGGCCTCCCGGCGTCTGAAGAAGATGAGGGAGGTGAAGATCCACATGACGCTGGTGATCAGGGGGTACCAGGCGAAGTACAGCAGCAGGGCCAGGTAGACCGGGGTGGACTGGAAGGCGACGACGGCGCCGTAGACGTCCATCAGGACCCCTTTCCCCAGCCGGCGGTGTAGACCTTCCGGTCGTCGCCGTCCAGGCTGATCCCGATCACGGGGGCCTTCTTGAGGGCCGCCAGGTCCGGTCCGATCACCGGTCGGCCCAGGGTGTCGCGATCCAGGATCTCGGGGCCGGGAGCCGGACGTTCCCGGCGGCGGTTGCGGGCGGCGAGGTTCAGGTTGTGCCTCACCCACAGCAGGGTGGCGATCAGGCCCAGGCCCGCGATCCCGGACAGCACACCCAGGGCCTGGAAGCCGGCCAGGGAGATCTGCCTGCCGCTCACCACGTACCAGTAGTAGCCGAAGAGGATCCACATCAGGATCGATGCCAGGTAATGCCAGAAATCCCGCACCTCACCACACTCCTTGGGTCGGCGGCCGGGCGGACCCGGGCCTCGGGGCGATGGCCTTCAAGGGGGCCGTCCGGGGGCAGGTTGACCGGGAACCCTGCTGCTTTTACAATATCAAGCTCCCGGAGGCCATCTTCCGGCCGTCCCGGGCAGCCCGAACCAGAGGTACCGGCGAACCCGTCACCGCTTTTTTCGGCAGGGACGGGTTTCCATGTAGAGAATTCCCACCCGATGTCAGGAGCCGCTTTGAAAGCCAAGGAGATACGCTCCAGTTTCCTCCAGTTCTTCGCCGACCGGGGGCATGAGGTCGTGGCCTCGTCCACGCTGGTTCCCCACGACGACCCCACCCTGCTGTTCACCAACGCCGGGATGAACCAGTTCAAGGGGGTCTTCCTCGGCCTGGAGCACCACTCCTACAACCGGGCCGTCTCGGTCCAGAAGTGCATGCGGGTCAGCGGCAAGCACAACGACCTGGAGGAGGTGGGCAAGGACGCCCGCCACCACACCTTCTTCGAGATGCTGGGCAACTGGTCGTTCGGCGATTACTACAAGCGGGAGTCCATCATCTGGGGCTGGGAGTTCCTGACCCGGGTCATGGGGCTGGATCCGGCCAGGCTCTGGGTCTCGGTCTACAAGGACGACGACGAGTCCTACGGGATCTGGAAGGACGAGGTGGGGATTCCCCCCGCCCGGATCGTCCGCCTGGGCGACATCGAGAAGGGTGACGAGGAGAACTTCTGGTCCATGGCCGACACCGGGCCCTGCGGACCCTGCACGGAGATCCACATCGATCAGGGCGAGGCCGTGAAGTGCTCCCATCCCGCCGGCTGCGCGGTGGGGGTCTGCGACTGCGACCGCTGGCTCGAACTGTGGAACCACGTGTTCATGGAATTCAACCGCCAGGCCGACGGCACCCTCGAGCCCCTGCCCATGAAGAGCGTGGACACCGGCCTCGGTTTCGAGCGGCTGGTCTCGGTGATGCAGGGCAAGCAGAGCAACTACGCGACCGACCTGTTCACCCCCCTGATCGACTGCATGGCCGGCATCTGCGGCCGCGAGCCCGAGGGCGAGGATCGCATCAGCATGCAGGTCATCGCCGACCATGCCCGCGCCTGCGCCTTCACGGTCGCCGACGGGGCCGTTCCCAGCAACGACGGCAGGGGCTACGTCGTGCGCCGCATCCTGCGCCGGGCCGCCCGCCACGGCCACCTGCTGGGCGTCGAGGAGCCCTTCCTGTACCGGATCGCCGAGGTCGTGATCACCGAGATGGGAGACGCCTATCCCGAACTCGTCGAGCGACGCGACCGCATCCTGCAGACCATCCGCCAGGAGGAGGAGCGTTTCGGCCGGACGCTCACGGCGGGGCTGCACGTCTACGGGGAGATCAGGGATGCGATGAAGGCCGCCGGCCGCACCGAGCTCAGCGGCGAGGACGCCTTCAAGCTCCACGACACGTTCGGCTTCCCCGTCGACCTGACGGCCATCGTCGCGGGAGAGGACGGGTTCGGCGTGGATCTGGACGGGTTCAAGGCCTGCATGCAGACCCAGCGGGCCCAGAGCCGCCGGGAGAACACCTTCATGGCGGGGATCGGCCCCTGGCAGGCGGTCGCCGGAGGTCAGGGCCTCGGCGGCTACAAGGCCCGCTTCGTCGGTTACGACCAGCTGTCATGCGACGGCCGGATCGTCGCCGTCCGGGAGGCCGGCGAGCAGGCCGACGGACAGGCCCTCTGCCACGTGCTGGCCGATCCGTCGCCCTTCTACGCCGAATCGGGGGGCCAGGTGGGGGACACCGGAACCATCCGCCTGAGCGACGGCCGGGAACTGGCGGTGCTGGGGACCGTGGGGGCCGAGGAGGGGGCGGCCTGCGTGGTCGCCGGGGATGCGGCCGGCATCCTGGCGAGCCTGCAGAAGGATCCTGCCTGCCGCCTGGAAGTCGACGCCGGGAGACGGGCGGGCAGCATGCGCCACCACACGGCCACCCACCTGCTGCATGCGGCCCTGCGGCGGGTCCTGGGCGATCACGTGGAGCAGGCCGGCAGCGTGGTCGAGCCCGAGCGTCTGCGGTTCGATTTCCGTCATGACAAGGCCCTCGGTCGCGATGAGCTGGCCCGGGTCGAACATCTGGTGAACGAGGAGGTCATCGCCAACCGGGCGGTGCGACGCTTCGACTCCGTGCCGATCGCCGAGGCCAAGCAGCGGGGCGCCATGGCCCTGTTCGGCGAGAAGTACGGGGACACCGTCCGCATGATCGAGATCCACGGCGGGCCCCTGCTGACCGCCGCGGCGCCCGAGGATTCGGGCCCGGTCTTCTCCCTCGAGCTCTGCGGCGGCACGCACTGTCTGCGCACCGGAGATATCGGACCTTTCCGCATCGTGAGCGAGGGCAGCGTGGCCGCCGGCGTGCGGCGCATCGAGGCCGTCGCCGGTCCGTCGGCCCAGGCCGTCATCGACGCCGAGCGCGAACAGCTGCGGAAGATCACGGGCCACCTCCGCCACGACGGCCCCCCCCTGGACGAGCAGACGGCCGCGTTGATCCGTGAGCGGGACGACTTGCGCAGGGAGCTGGCGCGCCTCCAGCAGGACCGGGCCCAGGCCTCCCTGGACGACGTGCTCGCCGAACCGCGTCAGGTCGGGAGTTTCCGGGTGGTCAGTTCGTTGGTGCCGGCCGAGACCAGGGACGGGTTGCTGAAGCTCGGCGATCACGTGCGGGACCGCCTGGGCGAAGGCGGGGTCGTGGTCCTCGGCGCCGAGCTGGACGGCAAGGCCACCCTGCTGGTCACCGTCACCGCTGATCTTGTGGCATCGGGCGCCGCGCACGCCGGCAACCTGGTCAAGGCCCTGGCGGCCAGGGCCGGGGGCAGGGGTGGAGGCAAGCCGAACACCGCCCAGGCCGGCCTGCCCGACCGGGACGCCCTGGATCGGGCCATCGCTGCGGTCGACGAGGTCCTGGCCGGGGAATGATCCCTTGTCCGGCGGCATGCGGGCTCCCCCGGCCAGGGGGAGCCCTTTTTCAATCCCGGATGTTCAGATAGGCGGCGGGGTCCTTGCGCCGGATGTCCGGCACGGTCGCCCCCGGGGCGGGGTGCCCCACGACCAGTAGCAGGAACGGCTTCTCGTTGGCGGGGCGCTCGAGGATCTCGTTGAGGAATCCCATGGGGCTGGGCGTGTGGGTCAGGGTGCAGAGGCCGGCCTCGTGCAGGGCGGCGATGAGGAAGCCGCAGGCCAGACCCACCGATTCCTTGGTGTAGTAGTGCTTGATCTTCTCGCCGCCGGGCCCTGTCCCGTGTCGCTGTTCGAAGACGGCGATGAGCCAGGGGGCGATCTCGAGGAAGGGTTTCTCGGCATCGGTGCCCAGGGGTTCGAGATCCGCCAGCCAGTCTTCCGGTGCGCGCCCGGCGTAGAACCGGCTTTCCTCCTCCTCGGCGGCCAGCCGGATGCGGCGCTTGACCTCCGGGTTCCCCACCAGTTCGAAGTGCCAGGGCTGCTTGTTGGCGCCGCTGGGCGCCTGGGCCGCGGCTTCGATGCAGGCGCGGACGATCTCCACCGGCACGGGTCGGTCCGAGAAATCACGCACGCTCCGCCGCGTGGTCAGGGCATCGCGGAAGGCCACGGCTGCGGCGAGCATGCCGGCCGCGTCCCGGGCGGGACGCAGGGGGAGGGGGATGCGCCGGGGATTTTCATTCATCGCGGTGTCCTTTACCGATCCTGCCCGGATCCGAAGGCGAGACCGGCTCCGATGACCCAGAAATCCGAGATCCCGCCGTCGAACTCGCCGTGGAGATTGAAGTGGTACGTGACCCCCAGATACCCCGCCGTCCTGCCGGCCCCCGCATGGAGGAGCCCCCCCCCGACGTGGGCGCCGGGGTAGAGGTCGCTGGCGATGTTCGCGCCGGCGCCGAGATCCAGGTAGGGCCGCAAACCGCCGCCGATGGCGCCGATCCTCAGGTCCAGGCCGACGGTCACCACGGGATCCCCGAAAGTGGAGCTCCCCTGGTAGTCCGGTGTGGAGAACGTGCGCGTTCCGGTCAGATGGTGATAGCCGATGGCGGGCCCCAGGGTCGCCTTGGCGCCGATGCGCCGCATGAGTCCGCTCCGCAGGGACAGCCCGGAGAGCTGGTATCCCTGGCTCTTCCCCATGGCGTAGCCGACCTGGACGTCGAGGTTGGTGGGGGCCGAGGGCTCGATCTGGGGTTCCGGTGCGTGGGAATCGCTTTCGGGATGGATGGTGTACCAGGAATAGGTCAGTGCACCGATGCCGGCCCCGATGCCGCCTCCGACCGCAGCCCCGATTCCACCCCCGACCAGGCCGAAGGCGATCACGGGCTGGACGTCGCTGTCCTGGCTGTCGTTCAACCCGGTAACGACGAGGCCGAGCAGGACGCCCAGGGTGCCGCCCGCCAGTCCCCCGGCCGTCAGGCCCCAGTTCCCGCCCCGCGCGGCTCCGGACCGGCGTTGCTGGATGCGGGCTATTTCCGCGAGCGGCGCAGGGATGAGGTCGGTTGGTCGGCCCGTACCCAGGAACTCCTGGTAACCGTCAGGGGAAAGGAGCAGCAGGGTGTCGGCCCGGACCAGGTAGGGGTGGCCTTCGATCTGGACGCGGGAGAACAGGGTGACCCGCAGGAGGCGGTCCTGCTCGGCGGTGGCCAGGGTGGATCTGAGATCCGGATGGACCTCCTGGATCCCCTCCGATGGCGAGACATCCGGGAAGTCGCCGGGCTCGGCGGCGGCGGTGAAGGCAGCCAGGAGAACGAGCAGTGCCATCAAGACGGCGCTCGGCCCCGGTTTCCAGCGTCCTTTGCGGAGAGTGGCGGGGGCCATCGGTCCTCCCGGGCCTGCAGTTTCCGTGTCGATTATAATCCTACGTCCGTGAAGGGCGGACGTTCCGGAAAAACCGAGGGGGCGCCATGGCGCCCCCTCCATGCATCCCCAGGAATCAGGGCACGAGGCCCAGGAACTCCTGCTGCAGGAAGTGATGCAGCTTCCGGTCGGGGTCCTTCTCGGCCACCGGTAGAAGGTACTGGAACCGGCTCGGCGCGTCCATGGCCAGGATGGAATGGCACAGGGTGCAGTCGTAGGGGATCGCCTCGCCGGCTTCGTCCACCAGGTCGGGATTGTGGCAACGGAAGCACCCCCCTTGCCCCCGATGGCCCAGGTGGTCGGGATACGGGTTCCACCCCACGTTCATGGGGAAGAAGATGTTGTCGGCGAAGATCTCCTGCAAGGCGGCGACCAGGCGGTCGGTGCGCGGGTCGGTGGCCAGCCTTTGGTGGCCTGCCATTCTCCGGTAGGTTCCGCGCACGGACCGATCGATGCCGGCGAGGGCGGCCTCCTTGTCGGGATGGTCCCCGAGCAGGGCCTGCAGGCCGATCTTCTTGGCGAAGGGCAGGGTGGTGTCGATGTCGCCGGTGGCCAGAGCCAGGTCCAGGGCGGCCTCGGGGTCCCTGAAGATGTGGGTGGCCCGGTTGTGGCAGTCCACGCAGTCCATGGACCGCGGCTCGAGGGGATGATCGCCTTCGGGTTCGGGAAGGGGGGGCAGGTTCCGGTTGGTGAAACGGTGGAATGCGTCCCCCCGCCTGACCTCGACCCATTCCATCACCAGCCGCTTGTCGTCCGCCGTGCGGTAACGGACCTCGTTGGCGGCGGCGACGTGCCAGTGGATGGTGCCTTCCTCCTTGCCGCTGCCGCTGCCCACCTTCAGGGCCAGGGTGGTGAAGCTCGGGGTGTTGTGCTCGTCCCGGGCGAAGTGGGCGACGGTCTTGATGCGGTCGCCGTAGAATTTCTCGGGCCAGTGGCACTTCTCGCAGGTCTCCCGGGCGGGACGCAGCTGGTGGACGGGGGTGGGGACGGGTTTCTCGTAGAGGTCGAAGGTCGCCGAGATGACCTGCCACAATCCGTTCAGCTTGGCGTTGACCAGGGCACCGGCCCCTTCGCCGACGTGGCAGTCCACGCAGCGGACGCTGGCGTGGGGGGAATTCCGGTAGGCCGTCCACTCGGGTTCCATGATGGGATGGCAGGCGGTTCCGCAGAACTCCGGCGTGTCCATGAAGTGGAGCATGCGCGCTCCGCCGACCCCGAGGAACAGGATGTTCACCACGGTGAGCAGGGCGATCATCCCGACCAGGGACGACCCGAGCCGCTTGGCCCGGGTCATGTCGTCGGGGAACCGCCGGGTGAGCAGTTCGCTGGTCGGCCTTCCCACCTGCCGACGATAGATTCCCCAGCCTACCGGCACGAGGATCAGACCCAGGATGAACAGCGCCGGCAAGGCCATGTAGCTGATCATCCCGACGTAGGCGTTGGTCACCAGGCCTGCGACGTGCATCAACTCGAAGAACACGAAGAGCACGAAGGCGGAGGTCGTCAACGCGACCCCCGCCGTGCCGATCCAGTTGGTCGCGACGCCGCGGATAAAGAGCTGGAATCGCTTCATCGTTCGGCCCTTCTACTTGAATTCGACCTGGTACATGTTCCCGTAGAGCTCGGCCATCTTGCCCGACTTGATGTCGGCCTTGATGTCGGCGGTGGGCCGGCCCAGCCAGGCGTGGAATTCGTCCTTCAGGAGGTTGTCGATCATGGCGTCGATTTCGGGATTGTGGAATTCCCTCAGCTCGGGCAGGTACTTGAAGTAGAAGTGCTGGGCCACTTCGTAGATGCCGTGCCACCAGGTGTAGTCCGGGCCCATCATGGCGGCGCCGTGGCGGGCGCGGCGGCCCTCGTGGTGCCAGATCTCCCACCAGGTCCACTCGTACTTGTTGGAGAAGCTGGCCTCGCCCTCGCCGAGCTTCAGCTCCTGGGCCTTCTTGAAAAGGGCCAGGCCGGGCTTGGCGAACTTCTCGTTGTACAGGTGCACCAGACCGTCCAGCTGGGCGTAGTGGCCGTCCACGAAGCCCTGGCCGTGGCAGTTCCGGCAGACGTCCTTCATGTTCTCCCGCTTGATCTCCCAGTTGTCCTTGGTCACCGAGATCGGCGGACGCAGGGTCCAGCTGATCCGCTGGCCCACGTCGTGGGTGACGGCCTGGGTGCTGGTGGCGCTCATGTGGCAGGTGGCGCAGGTGGGAGCCTCGAAGTAGTCCACCCCGACGATCCACGGGTGGGCGTCCAGGTTCATGTCGTCGATGTGGGTGTAGTAGGCGTTGCCGTGCTTGGACTCCTCGTACACCTCCTTCTGCGGATGGTCCGGGCCCAGGTGGCACTTGCCGCAGGCCTCGGGCTGCCGGGCCTGCTCGACGCTGAAGGCGTGGCGGGTGTGGCAGGCGGTGCAGGAGCCCTTGCTGCCGTCGGGGTTCAGCCGGCCGATGCCGCTGTTCGGCCAGCTCAGGCGGGACAGCTTGTTGGGGTTGTCCGGGTCGATCTTGACCTTGGTGCCATGGCAGCTCTCGCAGCCGGCGATGGCGACGGGGGCGCCGCCGGCGGCGTGGGCCAGGTAGGCGTCGTTGCTGTCGAGGATCTCGCCGGCGTGGGCATGGTAGGAGGCCATGACCTCCTCCGTCTCCCTCTTGTGGCACACGCCGCAATCCTTGGGCGTCACGAGGGTGGCGATGAGGGCGCCCTCGTGCATGAAGGCGTCCGACTCGCCCTGGGCTGCCTGGTGGCAGTCCAGGCAGGTGACGTTGTGCTTGGCGTGCTCGCTCATGTACCACTGGTTGTACAGCCCCAGCGACTTCTCCTTGTGGCAGGTCATGCACTTGCCCGCCACGCTGTCGGGGTCGGCGGCCAGGGCGGCCCCGGCGCTCAGCAGCATGACCAGGGTCAGGGTAAACAGGACACGTTTCATGATCGGGCTCCTTGTCCGCGGTCCAGGGATCGGGATTCTCTGAAGACCATCCTGGGCCCTGGGGAGGGGGGTATGCAAACCGGTTTTCCGGCAGGGGAGACGGTGGAGGGAGAGGTATTTGCATCCTGGTGATATCCCAGTAATAAAATAGGAAAACAGGTGTCACGAGAGTCGGTTCCCGGGTTCGGGGCGGGGACTGAATGATGTTGTTCCCAGTATTGGAGATATAAAGACAAAAATATCCGAATAAAATTGATCATGATCACTATAAGTCAGAGCCTTTCCGCGCGGCCCGGAATCCGCCCCTTTCCTTTTTCCGTTTCATCATGACGGAAAAATAACAGCAAGGGGGAAGGGATTCCCGGCCAACAGCTTTCCCGGAGGGTTGGCAAGCAGGCACCCGGGACGTATCGTGAGGCCATGCACATACCCGACCTTGCCGAATACGCCCTGTTCCGGGGACTGACCACAAGCCTGGGGATCCTGCCCGGGTCCGTTTCCCTGGCGGGACTGCGGGCGGCCGGCCGGCTCGTCCGGCGGCGGGGCTGGTTCCGCGCGGAACTGGCCCGGGTGCAAGTGGCGGCCGCCTTTCCTGATTGGGAACCGGAGCGGATCGACGCCACGGTGAAGGGGATGTTCGATCACCTCGCCCTCATGGCGGAGGAGGTCTGGGGGAGAGACCGGAAGGAAGTCCTCACCAGGTGCCGCGTTCCCCGAGGGTGGGACCCCCTGGAGGAAGGCCTGGCCTCCGGCAGGGGCCTGATCCTGGCGTCCGCCCACCTGGGCAACTTCGAATGGTGCGGCCGGCTCATCGCCTCCCGCCACCGCCTGCTCGACGTCGTCAAGCCCCAGCGCAACCGCTGGTTCGACCGCGACCTGGACAGGATGCGCAGGGCCGCGGGCATCGACACCGTTCCGGTGGACGGCGCGGGGCCGGCGGTGATGAGGCGCCTCAAGCAGGGCGGGGTGGTGTCCCTGCTGCTGGACCAGGACGCCGGCGCCGCCGGGGTCCGGACCCGCTTCTTCGGTCGTCCGGCCTCAACCTGGCCCGGTGCGGCGCGGCTCTCCCTCCAGCTGGATTGTCCCGTGCTGCCCGTCTGCCTGATCAGACTTCCGGATCGTGGTCACGAACTGGTCTGGGGCGCTCCCCTGGATCCCCGCGATCTCCCTGCAACCGCGGCCCATCCCGCCGCGTATACCCAGTTGATCTCCGACAGCCTCGAGGCCTTCATCCGCCTCCACCCCGAACAGTGGTTCTGGGTCCACCGCCGCTGGAAGGGGGCGGACGAGGCCCAGGTTCCCCAGGAGCCGTGATCATGGTCGCATCCCCGCTTCGCGGGACGCTGGTCCTGTCCTTTCTCGCCGGTCTGCTGGCCCTGTCCGCGATCGCGCAGCCTCCCTTGCCCGGGGACGTGGAACCCGGCCTGCAGCCCAGGCTCTGGGCGCCCGGCCTGATCAACACCGGCCTGATCACCCGGGACGTGGCCATGACCCCCGACCAGTCCGAGATCTACTTCTGCGTGGCCACGGCGGGATACGCCCAATCCGCGATCTGCGTGGTGCGCTGGGAGGACGGCGCCTGGACCGGTCCGCAGATCGCCCCGTTCAGCGGCGATTCCCGCTGGATGGATCTGGAACCCTTCATCTCGCCCGACGGCCGGCGCTTCTTCTTCATGTCCAACCGTCCCGCCGTCGGGGAGGAGACCGGCGATCCGGACGTCTGGGTCATGGACCGCGTGCCCGGCGGCTGGTCGGAGCCCCGGAATCTGGGCGCTCCCGTGAACACGCCCGACCCCGAGTACTTTCCTGCCGTGACCCGGGAGGGCCACCTCTACTTCTGCCGTTCGGACGCCTCGGGAGTCCATCGCATCTTCAAGGCGATCTGGGACGGCCGGGCCTTCCTGACGCCCGAACCCTTGCCAGAAGCCGTCAACTGCGGGACCAACCGGTTCAACGCGACCATCGATCCGGAGGAGAGCCGCCTGATCTTCACGGCCGCAGGCGTTCCCGGTTCTCCGGGCATCCGCTACTACCAGGCCCGCCGCGCTGCGGACGGAACCTGGACCGGGCCGTTCGATCTGGGCCCGGCGGTCAACGAGGGCCTCGGCCGCGGCTGGTCACCCTATCTCAGTCCCGATGGGAAGACCTTCTTCTTCATGTCCGGCAGGCGGATCGCCGGCGAGGATTCCTGGCCGTTGCGCTGGTCGGTGCGCCAGTGCGAGCAGCACGCCGCGGGGACCGGCAACGGCAATATCTGGCTGGTCAGTGCCGCCCTTCTGGACGATCCGGGATCGGGTATCGTCCCTGCCGATGCACCCCAGGCCATGCCCGTGCCCACCGTCGCATTTCCCCGCCTGGAGGGACCCTACCTGGGGCAGGAGCAGCCGGGGGTGGAGCCCCGGCTCTTCGCCCCGGGTGTCCTGTCCACCGGTCTGAACGAGCGGGACGTGCTCTTCGCCCCGGACGGCCGCCGGCTCTGGTACGGCCTGATGGACCGGGGAACCGTCACCGTCATGACCACGCACTTGACGGATTCCGGCTGGTCCGAACCCGTCAGCGCGGGATTCCATCCCGACCCGTCCTTCGCCTGCTTCGAACCCGCCCTGTCGCCCGACGGCACGCGGATGCTGTTCCTGTCCAACCAGGCGGCGCCCGGCCAGACCCAGGGTGCGGGCTGGGCGAACCAGAACATCTTCGTCAGCGAAGGCGATGGGACCGGATGGTCGACGCCGCGCGCGCTGCCCGCCCCGGTGACCACCGACGCGGCGGAATACTTCCCGAGCCTGGCCCGGGACGGGACGCTCTACTTCACGCGGGAGGATTCCACCGGCGCCGGCGCCGTCTGGGCGGCCGAGCCTGACGGCGAGGGTTACGGTCAACCCCGGCGGCTGGGGGAAGGCGTGAACTGCGGGACGAGCGCCTACAACGCCTCGGTCCACCCCGACGAACGATGGCTCATCGTGTGCATCCAGGGGCATCGGGACAACCTGGGGCCGGCCGACTACTGGATCAGTTTCCGGAACCCGCAGGGTGATTGGGATCCCGTGGTCAACCTGGGGCCGACGTTCAACGGTCCCGGCCGGCAGGCCGCTTCCGCCTCCGTGTCGCCGGACGGGCGGTTCCTGTTCTTCAGCAGGCGCAGCGAGGTCGATGTCGCCGTTCCCTTGACCTGGGAGGGCCTCCAGGATCTCCAGACCGGTCGAGGGGGTGGCGGTCTGGACATCTGGTGGGTGGATGCGGGGATCCTCGAATCCCTGAGCCCTCAACGCTGACGGGAGAGGTGGATCGACACAATCCATAGTAAAATAGTATTGTTTTGTCTTTGAATTTGATTAATGAATTCAATAATTCACATTTTTATTGACCAATTGTTGCGTATTTGGGATGATTTCCCCCGGAAATGAAATTCGGATTTCCGGGACGGTCCGCGCCCCGGATTATCGCCTACCGGGGAGGGGTTCCATGCCACGTTTCGCCTGCATTCTCGCCGCCGTCTTCGTCCTGACCGCAATTTTCGCCCCGTCAACGGCCGAAGCCCGCAACCCCTACCGCCGCGCCTTCTTCGATCACTATCCCGGCGCCACCGGATCCATGCTCGACGACGTCCCGAGCAATGCCGCGCATTGCGGGGTCTGCCACTTCGACTTCGACGGGGGCGGGACGCGCAATCCCTACGGGCTGGACATCGAGGTCCGGCTGGCGGTCGGGATGTCGGAAGCCGAGGCGATTGCCGCCATCGATCTGCTGGATTCCGACGGGGACGGTTTCAGCAACCACGTCGAGATCACCGACGTGGTGAACTGGTCCAACACTCCGACCTTCCCGGGACTGCAGAGCGGGAACCTCGGGACCGTGGTGAACGTCGATCCGGCCGATCTGACGGGATATCTCGCGCCCGCCGGCTCGAGCGACACCACGCCCCCGGTGGTGACCATCCTGTACCCGGTGGGAGGCGAGATCTTCGACCCCGCCACCCACGAGACGGTCCAGTGGACAGCCACGGATGCCGGGGGGATCAGCCACGTCGACATCCTGCTGTCGGACGACGGCGGGTCCCACTGGAAGAAGTTCGCAGCGGATCTGCCGCCGACGGGCTCCCACGACCTCTACATCCCCAATCTTCCCGGCAGCACCATCATGCGCATCGAGGCCTACGACAATGCCAACAACCCCGGCTGGGACGACAGCCCGGGTTCCTTCACCATCAATCCGGTGACGACGGGCATCGTGCCGACCTCCCTGCGGGACTTCGAACTCGCCGGGACACAGCCTTTCGAGGGTGGGATCCTGGACGATCCTTCCGTGACCTGCATCACCTGTCACGGGGAATACGATCCCGCGGTCGAGCCCTGGCACAACTGGCAGGGGAGCATGATGGCCCAGGCCATGCGCGATCCGCTGTACCGGGCCACGCTGGAAGTGGCGGAATCGGCCGTCCCGGGAGTGGGCGACCTGTGCCTGCGCTGCCACACGCCCGGAGGATGGCAGGAAGGTCGGTCGACCGACACTCTCGGCGGCATGCTCATCGAAAAGGACTACCAGGCGATCCAGTGCGACTACTGCCACCGCCTGGTCGATCCGGTCTACGTCGAGGGCGTCAGCCCGGCCGTCGACCTGGAGATCCTGAACGGGCTGGGATCCATTCCGCTGGAACCCGCCAACGGGCAGTTCGTGACGGATCCCTCGCCCGTGAAACGAGGGCCCTATGACGACGCCCAGGCCAGCCACCAGTGGCTCCACTCCGAGTTCACCCTGAGTTCGAACATGTGCGCCACCTGCCACGACGTGAGCAATCCGGCCTTCGTGGCGGGCGCCGAACCCGGCGTGTACGAGGTCCAGGCCCTGGACGCGCCGCATCCGGACGGCGACAAGCGGAACATGTTCCCCGTCGAGCGGACCTTCAGCGAGTGGAGCGTGAGCGCCTACGCCTCCGGCGGCGTCTACCAGCCCCAGTTCGCCGGCGACAAGCCCGACGGCATCGTGTCCACCTGCCAGGACTGCCACATGCGCGACGTCACAGGGTTGGGTTCCAACGTGCCCGGATCGCCCACCCGGACCGACCTTGGCATCCATGACTTCACCGGCGGCAACACCTTCATCCCCGACATCCTGCCCATCTTCTATCCCGACGTCGACGTGGCCGCCCTGCAGGACGGGAAGACCCGGGCGACGGCCATGCTCTCGCTGGCTGCCACCATGGAACTGACCGCCACTCCGGTGGAAGGCCAGCCGGCCGTCACCGTGCGGATCACCAACGAGACCGCCCACAAGCTGCCCAGTGGTTATCCCGAGGGACGGCGGGCGTGGCTCAACGTCAAGGCCTTCGACGCCCAGGACAACCTGGTCTACGAGTCCGGGGCCTACGACCTCGCCACCGGCATCCTCGGCCACGACGAGGACGCCAAGATCTACGAGATCAAGCCCGGCATGTCGTCCCGCATGGCGGCCATCACGGGGCTGCCCATGGGACCGTCCTTCCACTTCGCCCTGAACGACACGGTCTTCTCCGACAACCGGATCCCGCCCCGCGGCTTCACCAACGCCGCGTTCATCCAGGTGCAGTCCCCCCCGGTCGGCTACGTCTACGCCGACGGCCAGTACTGGGACGACACCGTCTACAGGCTGCCCGGCAGCGCCCGTTCGGTCGACGTCACCCTCTACTACCAGACCACCAGCAAGGAGTACATCGAGTTCCTGCGGGACAACAACAACGTCAGCACCCTCGGGCAGGACCTCTACGACGCCTGGGCGAACAACGGCAAGAGCACGCCCGTGGTCATGGCCCAGCAGACGGCCCTGCTCGACGTGACCGGCGCGCCGGACGGGGACGCCGTCCCGCGGGTGACGACCCTGGCCCAGAACTACCCCAACCCCTTCAACCCGCACACCTGGATCGATTTCACATTGCCCGAGGCCGGTCCGGCCACCCTGCGCATCTACGACGAGCGCGGTCGCCTGGTCCGCACGCTGGTCGATGAAGGCGTGTTGCAGGCCGGGGCCCATCACCTGCGCTGGGATGGGGTGGACGATGGCGGGACTCCGGTCGCCAGCGGGGTGTACCATTACGTCCTGAAGACCCGGCAGGGGGACCTGAAGCGCAAGATGACCCTCATCAAATAGGTTGTGCCGTCGAAATTGTGTCTATTTGGATCCCCCTGGCGGTCTATCCCGCCAGGGGGTTCTCTCTAGTACGCGTACTTCAGTTCATGCCGCCTCTGCTTCC
>JAHJTW010000118.1 GCA_018829565.1 bacterium
CGTCAGGCATCTCCCCCAGAAGGTCGAGCAGCAACGGGACCCTCAGCTCCTGGTAGAGCTTCTGCACCGTGACCTCGGGCATGGTGTCTCCCTGTGCAACGTGCCGGCCCCTCAAGCTCCAACGGCCTCCATGTGAGCGATCCCGCCGTCCTCGTTCCGGTAGATCACACCCACCCCCGAGGTCTCGATGTTGCGGAAGACCAGGAAGGGCAGGCTCCCCGCCAGAAAGGCCTCCTTCGCGGACTCGACGTCCATGTCCCGCAGGACGAAGCCCTCGGGCCGGCTGTCGCCGGAACCCAGGGGACCGTCGGCCAGCATCGCCCTGCCGAGGCCGCCCTCCTCGCCCTTCTGCTTGCCGCTGATCTTGCCCTTGAACTTGGACAGCTGGACCCTCAGGTTCTCCACCAGATCGTTGACGGCGAATTCGGGCTCGGCTCCCTCGGCCTTGGCCCGGAACTCGTTGTTCTTGAGGAAAAGGGCCGCATCGGCGCTGAACATCCCCGCCTCGTGGACCAGGGTGATCTTGATGTTCTGCACCGGCCGGGGACTGAACCGTTCCAGCTTCTCGAGGGAGCTCTCGATCTCTTCCCGCTGTTCCTCGCCGAGGGTGAAATGGCGGGCGATGATTTCCATCTGCATGGCGTCCTCCTTCATCGGGGCGGATGCCCCACGGGGTCAGAACTGCTTTCGCATCCTTGCACTGAGAATTCCCATCTGCTCCCGGTACTTGGCGACGGTGCGCCTGGCGATCTGCAGCCCGCGCTCCTGGAGCATATCGACGATCTTCTTGTCGGACAACGGCTTCGCCGGGTTTTCCTTCTCGATGATCTCCTGGATCATGATCTTCACCGCCTTGGCGGCGACCTCCACCCCGGATCGGGAATCCAGCCCCGCACTGAAGAAGAACTTCAAGGGGAAGACACCCCGGGGAGTCTGGACGTACTTCTGGCGGGTGACCCGCGACACGGTGGATTCGTGCATCCCGATCTTCGATGCGACCTGCTGCAGGGTCAAGGGCTTTAGCGCGATCGCGCCCTTCTCGAAGAAATCCCGCTGTTCCTCGACGATGGCCTCCATCACCTTGATCATGGTCCGCCGGCGCTGCTCGATGGTCTTGATGACCCATTCGGCGTGACGCCGCTTCTCGTCGATGAACTTGACCGTGTCCTCGCTGCTGACGCCGCTCTGCTCGTAGGCCTGGCTGACGCGGAGCTGGGGCAGGTTGCCGTCGTTGAGGTACACGACGTATTCGTCGCTGCCCTCGTCGACCCGGACCACCTCGAGATCGGGAACGATGACCCGCGCCCCCTCGCTCTCGGCCGCCATTCCGGGCCGGGGATCCAGTTCGCCGATCCGCTTGGCGATGTCCTGGACCTCGTGCGGGGTGATCTTCATCTCGCGGGCGATGTCGCCGAACTTGCGGTTCTTCAGGGACTCGAAGTGGTGGCGGATGACGTGGGCTTCGTCCGACTCCTCCAGGCCCTTGGCCTCCAGCTGCAGCAGCAGGCATTCCTGGAGGTCCCTGGCGGCGACGCCAGGCGGATCGAAGCCCTGGATGATCCGCAGCACCGCCTCCACGGCCGCCTCGTCGACCTCGAAGTAGGCCGCGATCTCCGCCACCGGACAGGCCAGCATGCCGTCACCGTTGAGGCAGCCGATGATGTATTCGCCGATCCGCCGCTCGAGACCTTCGGGGACGGCCAGCTGGAGCTGATCGGCCAGGGCTTCCTGGCCGGAGGGGACGTACTTCTGGGGCCGTTCGAGCTCGTCCTCCTCCTCGTAGCCGATTTCGTTGGAAACGCCGCGGAAGCCCTCGTCCCAGCTGTCCCCCCAGTCCCGGTTCTCGTCCTGAGGCTCCCGTTCCTGGTCCCTTCCGGTCTCCTCCAGTTCCGAGACCTCGTTGTCCAGCCTGGTCTCCTCCTCCAGTTCCTCCTCCGGCTCCACTTCCTCCAGCAGGGGGTTGCCCTGGAGCTCGGTGCGCAGGATCTGCTCCAGTTCCAGGGTGGGAACCTGGAGCAGCTTCAAGGCCTGCTGCAGCCGCTGGGTCATGACCAGCTGCTGGCGCAGCTGCATGCTCTGTCTCAAGCCGATGTTCGGACCCATCGCATCCGTCCTTTGGTCGTCCCCCCGGGGATCCGTTCCCGGCGGGGTGGGGCCGCCCGGCCCTCTATAATTGGAACTTCTCGCCCAGGTAGATGGCCCTGGCCTTCTCCGAGCCCACGATCTCCGCAGCCGAACCCGCCAGTTCGATCTTCCCGTCGAACAGGATGTAGGAACGGTCCGTGATGCTCAGCGTCTCCCGGACGTTATGGTCGGTGATCAGAACTCCCAGCCCGTTGTCCCTCAGCTGCACCACCACCGATTGCAGGTCGGCGACGGCGATGGGATCGATGCCGGCGAAGGGCTCGTCGAGAAGCATGAACTTGGGTTCGGTGACCAGCGCCCTGGCGATCTCCACCCGGCGCCGCTCCCCGCCCGAAAGCTGGTAGCCCCGGCTCTTGCGGACGTGGCCGACACCCATCATCTCGAGCAGCTCTTCCAGCCGCCGCGACTGCTCGGCCCGCGGGGCGCGCGTGGTCTGCAGGATGGCCAGGATGTTCTCCTCCACCGTCAGCTTGCGGAAGATGGAGGATTCCTGGGGCAGATACCCGATCCCCAGCCTAGCCCGCTTGTACATGGGCAGCCGGCTGATGTCCCTGCCGTCGAGATGGACGAGCCCCTCGTCGGGGGTGATGAAGCCGACGATCATGTAGAAGGACGTCGTCTTCCCCGCCCCGTTGGGCCCCAGCAGACCGACGATTTCACCCTGGTTGAGCTCGAGGTCGATCCCGTCGACCACGGCCCGGCCCCGGTACACCTTGCGCAGTCCCTGGACGGTGAGGATGGATCCGGGCCGGTCGGTCATCGCTTCGCAGTTCCTTCCTCGGCAGGGGCGTCCTCGACCTCGCTGGCGAAATCGGTCTTGATTTCAAAGTACTCCAGATCGGGCGTCGCTTCCATCCCGATCCCCGTGGCGACGCCGCTTTCCCAGACGAACCGGTCGAAGACCTCGTTGGTGATCAGTTCGGTCTCGTTGTCGTAGAAGAGCTCCTCGGTCTCGAGGCTGCGCCCCTCGATGTTCTCGAGGTGGACGTCGCCCCAGACGTGGACCGCATGGGTATGGGGATTGGCCCGGCCGCTGTCGGCGGTCAAGGTGGAGAAGGGCTTCCCCTCCCGGTAGAAATCCATGGTCACCGTCACCAGGGTCACGTCGTCGATCCCGCTGTACTTGTGCATCAGTTCGCTCTTGAGGATCCAGCTGCGGACCCCGCCGGTGGTCTCGATCATGTTCTGATCGAAGAAGGTCTGCTCGAGCACCGGCCCCTTCGGTCCCGGTTCGGGTGACTCGGGTTCGCTGGCATCCCGGCAGCCGCCGACCCCCAGAGCCGCCAGGAGCAGGATCGCCGTCATGACCATCCGGACAGGCACGTTTCATCCTTCCTTCCGACTGTTCAAACCCGCGACCGGAGATTCCACCGGTCATGAAACCAGACCCACTCCGCGGGGTTCCGGCGCAGGAACGCCTCGAGGCCGACGTTCCAGGCGGCGAGGAATTCATCCAGCGGCCTGGCCGAGCCAGGATCGCCGGGGTTCCACCAGGGTTCGATCACCCCCTGGCGCCGCACCAGGTGAACCCCCGTCTCCGTATCGCAACCCACCGCCACCGGAAGGACGGGGGTGCCCAGCCTGAGCGCCATCCGGGCCGGACCCGCGGGGGTCGGGGCGGGATGCCCGCAGAACGGGACGGCCGGATCATCACCGGCCAGATTCTGATCCAGCAGGACGGCGGCCACGCCTCCGCCACGGAGGTGCTCCAGCAGCCCGCGGGCGCCCTGCTCCCGGGGCAGGACTTTCATTCCCAGGGCCCGCCGCCGCCCCTGGATAAGGCGGTCGACCGGAGGGTTGTGGATCGTTCCGGTCACCACGCCCAGCGGCCCCAATCCCTCCTCCGCGAGACGGAGCGCGATCCAGGCGCCCAGCAACTCCCAGCACCCGAAGTGCCCGGTCAGGATCAGCACCCCGCGCCCCCGCTGATGGAGCCGCCGCACGACCTGGCCGAAGGTCTCCGGGGGTTCCCCGAGGCAGGGCTCTTCCCTCACCATACCGGATTTCCCGGCCAGCCGCCCGGCCGCCATCATGTCGAAGAAGTTGCGGCCCAGGGCGAGGGCCGAACGCCTGAGCATCGCCTCCCGATCCGCGGTCGTCACCGCGGGAAACACCAGGGCCAGGTTGTCCAGGCCGAGGCGGCGCTCCCGCCTGCGCAAGCGCAGGGCAAGACGGCCCCACCAGCGCCCCCAGCACCGCCCCCAGGACACGGGAGAGACCCGGACCAGGCCCAGGAACACCAGGGTCAAGAGCCAGTAGGCCCGCCGGCGCAACCGGCGCGCCGGCGAAACGGGATGTCCAGCCACCCGACCCTCCTCGGCCGATCCTCCCGGGATTCCTCCGCAGCCAAGCTTGGCGGGCAGGAAGCCGCGCGTCAAGCACATATTGTGCCAACCATGTAAGATTAATGAAAAAACCAAGTTGTCGCCAGGATGATCGGTGGGAATTGAGGAATCATATGAGTCCGGCAGGATGTCCGGGCCCATGGCCGGCGAAGACCGGACCCGCGAGGGAGGTGTCCCCATGGACGACCCCGGCCCGGGTTCAGAACAGTCCGGCCCGCAGGACGTCGTGGATGTGGAGCAGCCCCAGGGGACGGTTCCCCTCGTCCGTGACGATGAGCAGGGTCACCGGTCCCTGCTCCCGGTTCTCCATCAGCCGCAAGGCGGCCAGCGCCAGCATGTCTGCGGGAATGGTGGTGGGCCGAGGGTTCATGACCTCGCTGATGGGCCGGTCCAGGGCATCCTCCCGCGCCAGGAGGAACCGTTTGATGTCCCCGTCGACGCAGATCCCCGCCAGCTTCCCCTCCCCGTCGATGACGCAGGTGCCCCCCAGTCGCTTGCCGACGATCTCCGGCAGGGATTGCCGCAGGGTCAGGGTGTGATCGACCACGGGCAGTTCCGGACCGGAGTGCATGAGCTCGGCCACCTTGATCAGCAGCCGCCGGCCCAGCACCCCGCTGGGATGGAACAGGGCGAAGTCCTCGGACCGGAATCCCCGCATGCGGATGAGGGCGACCACCAGGGCGTCCCCCATCGCCATCGACGCCAGGGCGCTGGAGGTCGGGGTCAGATTGAGAGGGCAGGCTTCCTTCTCCACCGGCGTGTGCAGGACGATGTGGCTGGCCAGCGCCAGCTCCGAATCAGGCTTTCCGGTGATGGTCAGGGTGGTCATGCCGAACTGCCTGCACCGGGCCACCAGGCCCACGACCTCGGGGTTGTTGCCGCTGCGGCTGATGGAGATCAGCAGGTCGGAACCCTGGACGACGCCCAGGTCGCCGTGGGCCGCCTCCACCGGGTGGATGAAGTGGCTGGGCGTCCCCGTGCTGGTCAGGGTGGCGGCGAGTTTGCGGGCGATGATCCCCGACTTGCCCAGTCCCGTCACCAGGACCATGCCCTTGCAGGCGTAGAGGGTGCGGACCGCCCGGGCGAAGCCGTCGTCGAGCGAGGTTCCCACCGCGGCGACCGCCGCCGCTTCCTCCGCGAAAGCCGCAGCCCCGATGGCCACCAGTTCGGCGTCGGTGAATTCGGGATCAGGAGTCTTCGGATGCATGATATCCTGCACGGCTCACCCCTTCTCATCGGAAGAGAGGTCTTCCCGGCGGGGGTGCCAGGCTTCCTGGCCGATCCGGGCCAGCGATTCCCCGAAGAGGCCCGAGGCCTTGAGGATCAGGTCCAGGACCTCCCGCACCGCACCCCGGCCCCCGCCCGCAGTGGTCACGTACCGGCAGCGTTCCCTGACCTCGGCGGGCGCCTCGGGGACCGTCGCCGGCAGCCCCACGGCGTGCAGCACGGGCAGGTCGATCAGATCGTCCCCCATGTAGAGAGTCTCGGCCGCCTGCACCCCCGTCTCGGCCAGGATCTCGGCCAGGGCGTCCCCCTTGTCGAACCTCCCCAGCTTGATGCTGTCGAACCGCAGCTCCCGGCACCGCCGGGCCACGATTTCGCTGTTGCGCCCGGTCAGGACCGCACACTTGAGGCCCACGGTCCGCGCCAGGACCAGTCCCAGCCCGTCCCGGCTGTTGAATTCCTTGAGGGCCTCGCCGCCGGGACCGTAGCTGATGGCCCCGGTGGTCATGATCCCGTCGGCGTCCAGGACGACCAGCTTGATGGACCCGAAAAGCGCGGACAGATCCGGTCCCAGCAGATCGCGGGCTGCGGCCTTCTCCTGGGCGGGAGTCCGGTCGTACCAGGGCAGCGCGCCGCTCATTCCTGCTCCCGGAGGTAGAGTTCACGGAAGTCCTTCAGGCCCGCCGCCAGGGGGGCGAAGGATTCCAGCGGCAGCTGGCTGCCGGCGTCGCTCAGGGCCCGTGCGGGCTCCGGATGGACTTCGAGGAAGAGAGCGTCGGCCCCGGCCGCCATGCCGCACCTGGCGAGCAGGGGGATGAGCGCCGGCTTGCCACCCGTGGTCACTCCGGTGCTGCCGGGGGTCTGGACCGAATGGGTGGCGTCGAAGACGACCGGACGTCCCAGGGCCCGCATGGTCTGGATGCCCCGGAAGTCCACGGTCAGGTCGCGGTAGCCGAAGAAGGTGCCGCGCTCGGTGAAGAGCACCCGGCCGCAGCCGGCGGTCTCGAGCTTGCTTGCCACGTGGCCCATGTCCTCGGGAGCGAGGAACTGTCCCTTCTTGACGTTGACCACGCGCCCGGTCCGGCCGGCGGCCTCCAGCAGGGACGTCTGACGGCACATGAACGCGGGGATCTGGAGCACGTCGGCGACCTCCGCCACCGCCGCAGCCTCCTCGGGATGATGGATGTCCGTCAGGAG
>JAHJTW010000119.1 GCA_018829565.1 bacterium
GCCCTGGTCGAGAAGTTCCGGGAACTCGGCGCCAAGGCCAGCCGCATGCTCCGCAACAGCCTGGACGCCCTGATGGAGATGGACGCCGCCAAGGCCCGCACCGTTCTCGCCGCGGACGACGAGGTCGACGCCGCCTACCACGACCTGGCCCGGCTGATGCTCAAGGAACTTTCCCGCAGTCCGGAACGGGCCGAGAGCCACTACTGCTGGCTGCTGGCTGCCAAGAGCCTCGAAAGGGTGGCCGACCACGCCACCAACATCGCCGAGGATACGATCTACACGGTCGAAGGCATCATCGTGAGGCACGGGGTCGAGGACGAGGACGAGCGCACTTGAGGACGGCCTCGCCTACCAGAGGTCACGCAGAGGAATCCTGACCAGGGCGAACTCGCCCGAGGCCTCGGCCTGCAGCGAGGCCAGCCTGCCCTCCCACTCCCCGAGCGTCCACATGGATCCCGAGTCGAGTTCGTCGAGGTCCACCCCCGACGGGGCGGTCCGGCTGTCGTTGAGCGGGCAGATGCTGCGACCTTCGCCCGGGGGCTCGTGCGTCAGCCAGCGCAGGGGCAGGCCCTGGGTGCGGCAGATGTAGGGGCGCCACCGGTAGACGCGGCAGGAGCCGTCCGCGGCGAGGAAGGAGCAACCCCCGGGAGCTCCCGGGCCGGATCGGGGATCCGACCAGCCATCCCGGTTGGCCAGGATCAGGGCGGCCTCGATCTCCAGGACCGTCAGATCATCCTGGCAGCAGTCACAGCAACCCCGGCGGCAGGCCAACCGCCCGGCGAACCGGCGCGCCACCTCGTCGGCCCTTTCGTCGATCTCCGCGTGAAGCCGGGACAGCCGGTCGAGATCCTCCGCGGAGAAGCTGCGGGGCGCGCGCCTCACTTGCGGAAGACCCGGTCCCCTGCCGCGAGTTCCGGGGGGCTGGCCGGATCCAGCAGCCACTTGATGCGGCGCACGCCTTCGCGCACGTCCTCGATCGGACCGCAGAAGCTCAGGCGCAGGAAGCCGTCCAGGCCGAACTCGATGCCGGGCACGGTGACGACCTGCACCTTGTCCAGCAGGTAGGCGGACAGGCGGGCCGAATCGGTGTCGTGGGCGGAGAAATCGCAGAACCCGTAGAAGGTGCCCCCGGGTACGTGGATCTTCACTCCGGGCACGTCGCCCAGCAGCGCGACCAGCTCGTTGCGGCGGATCTCCAGCTCCTCGCGCAGGCGGGCGACCGACCCCTGCTGGCCCGCGATGGCCGCCGCGGCGGCGACCTGGCTCAGGCTGCAGGGACCGCCCGACTGGTGGGACTGGATGTTGCTCATGGCCGAGATCAGCTCGCGCGGCCCCACGGCCCAGCCGATCCGGAAGCCGGTCATGGCGTACTGCTTCGACACGCCGTTGAGGACCACGATCTTCGCGTCGTCCACGCTGCGGTCGGTGCAGTCGTAGCAGTGCAGGGCCTTCCGGCCGTCGAAGACCAGGCGGTGGTAGATGTCGTCCATCAGCAGGTAGATGTCACGATCCTCGCAGAGCTTCACCATGGCCCGGATGAAGGCGTCCGAGTAGACGTGACCCGAGGGATTGTTGGGGCTGTTGAGCAGGATCGCCCGGGTGCGGTCGGTGAGCGCGGCCTCCATCTCGGCCACCGCAGGCTCCAGCGAGCCGTCGGCCGGCCGCACGGGAACGGGCCTGCCTCCGGCGAGGCGGGTCATGTCCGGATAGCTCACCCAGTAGGGCACGGGGAAGACGATCTCGTCGCCCGGATCGACCAGCGCCATCATCGCCACCATGATGGCCTGCTTGGCGCCCGCAGAGGCCATGACGTTGGCGCGGTCGACCTTCCGGCCGTAGTAACGCTCCGTGTAGGCGATGATCGCATCGCGCATGGCCGGGGTTCCCGCTGCGGGCGTGTAGCGGATCTCGCCGGTCTTCAGCATGGCCACGCCGGCGTCGATGGCGGACGCAGGCGCCGGCGACTTCGGCTCGCCGCCGCCCAGATGGATGACCGGTTCGCCGGCGGCGCGCATCCTGGCCGCCTGGGCGTTGAGTTTCAGCGTGGCGGAAGCGGAGATGGATCGTGCGATCTGGCTGAATGGCATGGCATCGTCCCCTGCGAGGATGCGGTCGTGACCTCGTTGGCTGACCGCAAATCTAAGCTACGGATCAGGGGGATGCCATGGCGATTTTGCCCTGGAGATGTTCGGCGAGGACCTCGTACCTGCAGGCCGGATTCCAGAAGCACCAGCCGTCGCCCCCGGACAGACGCGAGGCCGTCACCTGGCGACCCACGTACTCCGGCCCGAAATCCCGGACCCCGAAGGCGAAGGACTGCAGCCAGGGGCGGATCTCCGTCCCCGGGCCGGCCAGTTCCCGGAACCGCAGGACCGCCTCACCCACGATGCCCTCCGGATTCTCCGCCGGATCCGCATACCCGCCGAATCCCGGACCGAAATGGGATGGATAAACCATGGGACAGATGACGTCGGCGCAGGCCGCCAGCACGCGGACGTCCTGCCCGGTCAGGGCCAGATCCGCCGTTCTCCCCCAGGCCATCACCCCGAACAGCGCCACGGACAGGCGGCTCCCGTAGCGGGCCGCCGTGTCCCTGGCCGCCGCCACGAAGCGGCTGATGTGGGCCCGGCGCAGCGCCGCCGTCCCTTCGAGGCTCCCGGTCCAGTCCCCCCTCCACCCGTTCGTGGGATAGCGGATGTAGTCCAGCTGGATCTCCTCGAATCCCGCGCGGGCCAGTTCCGCGACCAGGGCGAGATTGTAGCTTCGCACCTCCGCTTCGGCGGGGTCCATCCAGACGCAACCGCGTTCGCGCCAGGGTTCCCCGGCGGGGTCCGCGAGGGCCAGGTCAGGGCGCCGGGCGCCCAGATCCCCGTCCAGGAACACCGCGAGGCGGGCGATGCGGTAGAGGTCCTGTTCGCCCAGCCGGTCCAGCAATCGGGGCAGGGACGGGACGTACGGGCCCGGGCCTTTCCGGGGCGCCGCTGCGGCCGACCTGTAGGTGAGGATGCCGTCGATGTCCTTGGCATCGAGGACCACGGCGTTGCCGCCGGCCTCGACGAACCTGTCGATCCGCTGCAGCACGGTCGAAACCCCGGCCGCCGGTCCGGAGATGTAGATGCCCCTGGGCTCGGCCCCGCCTGCGACGGGGAGGGCCACCCGGGGTCCCGGGTCGGGACCGGCCACGGGGATGGCCAGGATCTGGCCCACGGACAGGTGATGGTTCCGGAGCCCGTTGGCCAGGCGGATGTCCTCGCGCAGATCCTCGAGCGCGTAGTGGCCGGTCCGGTCCCGGACCGCGGCGCAGATGCCCAGGATGGTGTCGCCGGGTTCGACCTTGTAGGTGAGCGTGTCCGCGCCGGCTGTGACGATGCCGGCCAGGGCGGAGGGCGCCTGCAGCGCCGGCAGACCCGCTGCCGCCGACAGGATCACGAGCAGGACGACGATTCGGGCAAACTGCATGGCTCCCACCCCCCGCCTCCCTTTGGAATGTGCATCGTGATCGGTGGAACCGGACTTCACCGCGGCATTTGCAAGGAGGGTGCCGGTCCCCGGCGGGGCCGTGCGGACCGCCCGGCGCGCCCCGGGTCGACCTGGGCTTGACCTTGGTTCATCGGGGAATATCCCGGGTTATTCCAGGGAGAGGGTGATGGGGCAGTGGTCCGAACCCATGACCTGAGGCAGGATGCCGGCCCCCCGCAAACGGGGCCGCAGGTTCGAGGAGATCAGGAAGTAGTCGATCCGCCAGCCGATGTTCCGCTCGCGGACCCCCTTGCGGTTGCTCCACCAGGTGTAATGGCCCCCGCCCGGTTCGAACTCGCGGAAGGTGTCGATGAAGCCGGCCTTCAGCAGGCGGTCGAAACCGGCGCGTTCCTCGTCGGTGAACCCGGCGTTGCCCCGGTTGGCCCGGGGATTGGCCAGGTCGATCTCCCGGTGGGACACGTTGAGGTCCCCGCAGAAGACCACGGGCTTGGTCTTCTCGAGGTTCTTGAGGAACTTCAGGAAATCCGGATCCCACCGCCGGTCCCGGTATTCCAGGCGCGTCAGTTCCCGCTGGACGTTGGGAGTGTAGACCGTCACGACGAAGAAATCGGCGAACTCGGCGGTCAGGACCCGGCCCTCGGTGTCGTGGTCGGCGATGCCCAGGCCGGGGAACACGGCAAGCGGCGGGGTCCGCGTGAGGATCGCCGTCCCGCTGTAGCCCCGCTTCAGGGCCGGGTTCCAGAACATGGAATACCCCGGAACCTCCGGGCGGACCTGCTCGGGCAACGCCCGGACTTCCTGCAGACAGATGACGTCCGCACCGCACTCCGCCACGAACGATTCGAAGCCGGAGGCGATGCACGAACGCAAACCGTTGACGTTCCAGGAGATCAATTCCATGTGGGCATCCTTTCCGGGCATCCATTGCGGGTCAAGGGGCGCCGCTGTGGAAAATACTACGAAATTGCTGTAGAATATTCTCCAGCCGGGGTCGCACCAGGCCCAGGATACCCATAATCCCTTGCTCCGCAACGGTTTTTCCGCCAAGGGCCATGGCACGGGCCCTGCAATGCTCATGGAGGAAGTGAACGTGGACCTTCGCCAAGGACCGTCAAGGGCATGAAACACCGGCAAATCACCATGATCGGGTTCCTGGGGATGATCCTCTGGGCCGGCGCCGCCCTGGGGAACACCGATTCCCCTCAGGCGACCTCTGTCCGCTTCCTCGATTCCTTCCTGGGTTCGGAAGACGCCGGCGGCACCGAGGACGGAGTTCCCCGCGCACTGCTCGCCCTGGCCCTGGAACGCAACCCCGAGCTCGCGGCCGCCGAATCCCGGCTGGCTGCGGCCGTCGCCGCAGCGGAAGCGGCCGGCAGTCTCCCCGATCCCCGCCTGGGCTACAGCGAGAACCTGCAGCCCATCGAGACCAGGCTGGGTCCCCAGGTCCGTGCGGTGACCCTCAGCCAGTCTTTCCCCTGGTTCGGCACCCTCGGCGCCATGGCCGACATGAAACGGGCAGCGGTCGCCGGCGCCCGCGCGGAACGGGACCAGATCGCCCTCGGCATCCTGACGCGCACCCGGGAGACGTACCACGAAATCGCCTATCTCGACACCGCCATGGCCATCACCCGGGACCACCAGCGCCTCGTCGCCGACCTCGACGCCGTGGTCCAGGCCCGTTTCGCAGCCGGGCAGGCGGGGCTGGCCGACGTCCTGAAGGTCCAGAAGGAACTGGGCACGCTGGCCAACGACCTGGCTTCCCTTGAGGACCGGCGTCCCGCACTCCTGGCGGCCCTCGAGGCGGCGGTGGGAATCCCGGTCGATCCCCGCGACCATCCTCCTGCCTTCCCGGAGGCCGCCGCCGTCGCGGAAACCGCAACCTTCGACCTGACCTCGCGGCTGGCGGCCTCGAATCCCCAGCTCCGGATCTGGTCGAGCAGGATGGACGGCTTCCGGTCGGCCGGGACCCTGGCCGCGAAGCAGGGCCTGCCCGGCTTCACCCTGGGTCTGCAGTACCTCCAGGTCGACCCCCGCCCCGAATCCATGGATGCGGACAACGGGCGCGACGCCTTCGGCGTGGCCTTCGGCATGACCCTGCCCCTGTGGCGCGGCAAGGTGGACGCCGCCCGGCAGGAAGCGGCCGGGAACCTCCAGGGCGCGGCCGCCCGGCGGCAGGCCGTCTTGCTGGATCTGCAGCGGGACCTGGAGCGCGAACGCGCCTCCTACCGGAACGCCCGCCGCAGCCTGCAGCTCCACGATTCGACTCTCCTGCCGCTGGCCAGGCAGGCGCTCGCGGTGACCCGTTCCGCCTACGAGGCCGGACGGATCGGCTACCTCGACCTGATCGACGCCCAGCGCGACCTGCTCTCCTTCGAGCGGGCGCGGGCCAGGGCGGCCGCCGACCTGAACGTCCACCGGGCCCGGATCGAGGGCCTGATCGCCGGTCCCCTCGTGGGACCTGCGGATCCGAACCCGAAAGGCGAATGACATGCCCAAGCGGACCTTCAACCTCCGGACCCTGGGCCTGGCCGCCCTGATCGCCTTGGTGGCGGTCCTGGCCTTCATGCTGGGCGGACGCACGGCCGGGGACTCCCCCGCCGCCGATCCCCACGCCGGGCACCGGGAGGCCGGCCAACCGGACGGCGGCTCCGCCCCGGAAGTCTGGACGTGTTCCATGCACCCGCAGATCCAGCTGCCGGAAAAGGGCAAGTGCCCCATCTGCTTCATGGACCTGATCCCCCTGGAAAACGGCGGCGACGACGACCTGGGGCCCCGCACCCTCGAGCTCTCCGAGGGCGCGGCAGCCCTGGCGGAGATCCGGACGACGGCGGTGACCCGCGCCTCGGCCGGCAGGTCCGTCCGCCTGATCGGCAAGGTGCAGGCTGACGAGACCCGGACCCGCACCATCGCCGCCCGCATCGCCGGGCGCATCGACACCCTTTTCGTGGATTACACC
>JAHJTW010000120.1 GCA_018829565.1 bacterium
ATCCCGTAGAGGAACCCGGCCACCGGCCCGCGCCGGGACTGGAAGACGTGGTCGCTGATGGAGCCGGCGAACACCCCGCCCAGGATGCCGGCGATGCACAGCAGCAGGCCCCAGTTGTCGTAGACGAAATCGGAGCGCAGTCCCAGAACCCCGTCGGTCTGCTTGGCGAACGAGGGGTACCACTGCATGATCGCCTGCCGCAGGAATCCGCTGCAGAACTCCACCCCGGCGATGGTCATGATGATGGGATTGGTGAGCATCATCTTGAAGACCTTGCCCGCCCCCAGGCGCGGACTCGTGTCGCCGCTGGTGGCGTCGCCCGTGTTGAAGTCCACCAGGCCCGCCTCGGCCGGGCTGTTGCGCACGACGAACCAGTCGATGATCCAGAACAGGCCCAGCAGGATGGCGGGCACCAGGAACACCCATGCCAGCCCCATGCCCTCCAGGACCATGTAGCCGATGTCGAAGGCGAAGTAGATGCCCAGGGAGATCAGGATGCCGAAGATGGCCCCGAACACCCCCCGCTCGCGCACGTGGAACCAGGGCGCGTTCACCTTCACGATGGCCACCGCGCCGAAGCTCTGGAAGTACATGTTGGCCGCATAGAGCACAGAGAAGACGACCAGGAAGTTGGCGGCCAGGAAACCCGACAGCGGTCCCTGGTGCATCAGGCTCAGGGCCCCCAGGCCCATGATCAGGTTCATGACCATGGCGCCGAGGGTGCCGGTCAGCATGGAGAAGCGGCCGCCCAGCCGGTCGGTCAACGGACCGTTGATCAGGAAGGAGACCCCGTAGATGATCGTGCCCACCATGAAGACGATGCCGAAGCCGGTGTTGCCCATGAGCGGCCCGCCGTCAGGCCCGGGAATCTCCTCGAACGCGTACTGGCTGACCTTCAGGTTGTACCGGCCCATGTAGAGCAGGGCGTAGGTCAGCCCCAGGGGCAGCCAGTTCAGGATCCGCCGCCGCACGTAGGCCTTGGTGTGGCCGACGTCCACCGAGGGCAGCCGGTAGAAGACGAAGGCCACCACGATCAGCAGGAGGACCACCGGCATGAATTCCTGGAGCCAGGCCGGCAGGGATGCGTGGAAGTCTCGGTACCAGTCCAACATGAGGTCGTCTCCCGGGCTTGAAGGGGGTATCGGGTGAACCCGGAGAATACCCTGCGACGTGGCGCATTCCAACGGGAATCTCCTGTGCGGACCTGCGTGCGATGGGTGCTGGGCATTTCCGCGGATGCTGCTATCATGGCCGGATCATCAACCCCTGCCGAGGTCATCCGATGTCTGCTGCGACCAACCCCTGGCTCACCCGCATGAAGGCCCTGCCGGCTCCCCGGGCCCGCGTCCTCTGCTTCCCGTTCGCCGGCGGAACCAGCGCCGTCTATCGCGCCTGGCAGGACCGCTTCCCCGCCGACGTGGAGGTCTGCGCCGTCAACCTCCCGGGCCGGGGCAGCCGGTTCACGGAGCCCCCCATCCGCCGCATGGACGCCCTGCTGGACGGTCTTTGCTCGGGCCTGACCCCCTTCCTGGACCGCCCGTTCGCGGTGTTCGGCCACAGCCTCGGGGCCGTCATCGCCTTCGAGTGGTGCCGGCTGCTGCCGGACCGCGGCCTTCCCTCCCCCCTGCGCCTGTTCGCCTCGGGCGCCCGGGGGCCCCAGTTGCCCGACCCCTACTCCCCCATCCACCACCTGCCGCCCGACGAGTTCGTGCACCAGATGCAGGTCCGCTACGCGGGCATCCCCGCGGAGATCCTGGCGGAACCGGACCTGCTGGCCCTGCTGCTGCCGCCCCTGCAGGCCGATCTCGAGCTCTTCGAGACCTACGCCTTCCGGCCGGGGCCGGCCCTGGACTTCCCCATCGCCGTCTTCGGCGGCCGGCAGGATCACCGCCTGGACGACCGGCAGTACCAGGCCTGGCGGCAGATGACCTCCCGGCCGGTGGATTTCGCGATGTTCGACGGAGGCCACTTCTTCGTGCAGGAAAGCGCGGCCGAGGTGGCCGCCGCGGTCGCCCGCACCCTCGCCCGCGACCTGGACGGCGCATGAGGTCCCCGCGGTGACCGGCCGGGCCGATTCCTGGCTGCCCCTTCTCCCCGGCCCCGGTCCGGCACCTGGGGAGATCCGCCTGTGGCGGTGCCCCGTCGGGCCGGGCGATCCGGCCGCTGAACGGCTCGCCGGCGTCCTGACCCCCGCCGAACGCGAGGCCGCCGCGCGTTTCGTCTTTCCCGAGGACGCCCGCCGGTTCACCGCCGGGCGGGCCTGCCTGCGCCTGGCGCTCGGGAACGGCCTCGGCGTCGCGCCGGGATCGCTGGCCTTCGTCCAGGGCCCCCACGGCAAGCCCGGCCTCGAACCCGGGAGCGCTCCCCGCCTCCTTCACTTCAACGTCAGCCATGCGGGATCCCTGGCGGTGATCGCCGTGGCCGCGGACCGGCCCGTGGGCATCGACGTGGAATGGACCGGGCGGGACGTGAGGATCGGGGAGATCGCCCGCAGGATGTTCGCGCCCGCGGAGACCGCAGCGATGGATCGCCTGCAAGGGCCCGCGGCCCGGGAGGCCTTCTTCAGGATCTGGACGAGGAAGGAAGCGGTCGTCAAGGCCCTCGGCGCCGGATTGACCCATCCCCTGGACGGCTTCAGCGTGCCGCTCGTTCCCGGCGGCGCAGACGGTGATCCGTTCCCCATCCAGCTGCCCGACGGATCCGGACTCCTGGTCTGGGACCTCGACCTCGGCCCCGATCACGCCGGCGCCCTGGCGGCCCCCGGCCCCTTGCCCACCCTCCGGCGCTTCGCCGCCGAACCCCTGCTGGACGCCCTGGGCTAGCCCTGCCGCCGGATCACCACCAGGGTGATGTCGTCCGATTGCGGCTGGCCCACCGTGTGTTCGGCCACCGCCGCCAGGACGGCGTCCTTGATGCCCGAGGCGGGCAGGTGGCCGTTGCGGCGCAGGACCTCGATCAGCGCATCCTCGCCGAACAGCGAATCGGGATCCTCCTCGTCGCCCGACGGACCCACGGCCTCGGTGATGCCGTCGGTGTACATGACGATCACGTCGCCGGGATCCAGCTGGACCGTGGCCTGCTGGTAGATCTGGTCGCCGAGCATGCCCAGCAGCAGGCCGCCGGTCTTCAGTTCCTCCAGCCGGCCGTCGGCCCTCAGCACCAGGGGCGGGTTGTGCCCCGCGTTGGTGCATATGAACGTACCGGTGCGGGTGTCGAGCAGGCCGTAGAAGAACGAGGCGAACATGTGGGGATCGGTGGACTTCACCATCAGGTCGTTGATCCGCTGGACCACGCCGGACACGCTGCCCGGGTGCAGGACCTGGCCGTGCAGGCTGGCCTGCAGGTTCGACATGAGCAGGGCGGCGGGCATGCCCTTGCCCGAGACGTCCCCGATGGCGATGCCCACCAGATCGTCACCCTGGGCGATGAAGTCGTAGTAGTCCCCGCCGATCTCGCGGCTGGGGATGCTGGCCCCGGCCACCTCGAACCCGTCCAGCAAAGGAGCGCTGCGCGGCAGCAACCTTTCCTGGATGGAGCGGGCGGTCGCCATTTCCTGCTTGAGACGGTCATTGGCCAGGGCTATCTCACGGCCCATCCGGAGCGCCGCGGTCATCTCGTTGAAGCTGGCGGCCAGGTCGCCGAACTCGTCCTCGTTGGGCAGGGTGATCCGCGTCTGCAGGTCGCCGGCGGCCAGGGCCTTGTTCCCCCGGTGCAGGGCGTGGACGGCGGCGACGATCCCCTCGCTGATGCGGATCCCGAAGAAGACCGCGAAGATCTCGAGCACCAGGAAGAAGAAGGCCAGGACGGCCAGCACCACGGCCACCGCGATGTTCAGGTTCGTCTGGCCCTCGAAGAAGTCGGCCTTCATTTCGGCCCACCCAGCCCGCAGGTTGATGAAGACCGACCCTTCGCGGATCCCGGACTCGCCCGTCCTCAGGTAGCTGAACATGGTGACCCCGAAGTACACGAACCGGTCCCAGAACGGGGAATCGGGCGGGATGTCCCGGTAGCTGACGCGGATGCCGCGCACGGCACCCTCGTCCTCCTCGTCGTCCGCCGAGCTGATGACCACCACCCCGTCGCCCGACCGGGCGTCGACCGAACCGATGTCGATGCCCGCCCGGAGGATCCCCGACAGCATCTTCAGGGGCGTGACCCCGAGTTTCCAGGCCTCGACCCGGGGCTCGGGCGTGTCCAGCCCCCGCCAGCGCATCAGCCAGAGGCTCCGGTCCAGCAGGAACCAGTGGGTGGAATCGGAGACGGCCGCCCTCACGGCTCCCGTGGAGTCGGGTCTTCCCGGCAACAGGGACCCCTTCATGGCCCGGACCAGATCGGCCATCTCCGCGGGGGCGGGGATGCGGCCCGGAATGCGGGTGGACGCGGGTGTGTCCGGCCAGACGAAGGTCGTGTCGAACAGGGCGCCCGACAGGTCCGTCCCCGCGGCGGTCATCAGCCGCCAGGACTCCAGCGTCTCGCGGGCGCGCTCGGCGCGGCTGCCGCCCAGCCCCGTGTAGAAGATCAGGGAGCCCAGCACGATCACCATCAACAGGGGGATCACGCCGATCAGGACGGCGCTGACGGCGAGCTTGGGGCGCAGCCGGATGAAGTGCAGCCGCATGTGCAGGGCGAGATGGAACAGCGACCACAGCCAGAACATGATCAGGCCGCCCAGGGACCATCCGCCCAGGTAGCGGAGCCGGTCGACGGGCCACGAGCCGGTGTCCTCGCCCCAGAAGCGGGCGGCCAGGGCCAGGGCGCCGGCCGTCAGGAGTCCCAGGCCGAAGGCGATGGCCCGGCGGCGTGCGGTCAGCAGGCGCCAGGGTCGGTAACGGCGCGGGGCCAGGAAGAACCCGGCGAAGGTGATCGCAACGATCATCCCCCCTTTGCCCAGCAGCAGGACGAACAGGAGGGATGCCAGGTGGACCACGATCCACAGGCGCAGACCCCAGGTGTCCAGCATCAGAAAGCGGATCGCCAGCAGCCAGGCGGTCGCAAGCAGGCCGCCGGCCACGGCCCCGGTCGCGGCCGCGGGCACCAGGCCCAGGTCCGCCTGAAACGACACGACGGCCGCCGCGAGCACGACCGCAAGGACGCTCAGGAGGATCATCCGCCAGGGATCGGCGGACCGGGAGGCCATCGGCAGGCGGGGCAGGATTCTCACCGGATCCCGTTCTCCTTCTTGTAGGCCGCCCAGTTCTCCTTGAGGCTGCAGAACGCCCCGAAGCTGCCGGCGGTCAGGAACGGGTTGTGGTCCCGCTCGTGGCCGATGGTGGAATGGCGCCTGGTGCCCTCCCCTCCGTAGTAGTCGTGCCCGGGAAAGACCCGGGTGGCGGGCGGCAGCTTGAGGATCCGCATCAGGGATTCATACTCCTGCTCGGCGCTGGAACCGGGAAAGTAGGGGCCGGTGCCGCCCACCTTGCCGCAGAACAGCAGATCGCCCGTGACCAGGGCGTCAGCCACGAGGAAGCAGAAATGATCGGGGGCGTGGCCCGGGGTGGCCAGCGCCCGGACGATCAGCGAGCCCACCTTGATCAGCTCGTCGTCCGCCAGAGGCACCGCGCCGGGGACGGCGGCGGGATCTCCGGCATGGATCCGGGCCCCGGTCAGTTCCGCCAGACGGGCGGCAGCGCCCGTGTGGTCGCCGTGACCGTGGGTGATCAGGATGCGTTCGATGGTCAGTCCCTGCGAATCGGCGAGTCCAGCGAAGGCCTCGGCCTCGAACCCCGGATCGACGGCCGCAGCTTCGCCGGTGCGCGGGTCGCCGATGAGGTAGTGGAAGTTCCGATCGCCCCCCAGGTGGAACTGCAGGAACCTCAGGCTGTCGTTGCCGTGATCGTGGATCTGCATGGCTTCCCTCCATTTCGATCGGGGCATCATAACCGCAGGCCCCCCGTCGGGCCAAGAACTACCGCAGGGGGAATGCGTTCCTTCCCGTTGCGGCAGGACCGGCCCCTTCCTATGCTAATTAAGATTGTCTTTATCTTGTTTATCCGCGCAGGACTTCGCGCGGCCCATCCGGAGGTGTTCCCGATGCGTCCAGGCCGAATGCTCCCGTTGACCATGACCGCCGGTTTCCTGGCCGCCGCGGCCCTCGCCCAGGCCGCCCCGGGTGATGTCGGCACCCCCGCCGCCGACTTCTCCCTGCCCGAATTCGGCAGCGGCGAGACCCACACCCTGAGCCAGCATCAGGGCGAAGTCGTCATGCTGTTCATCATCGGCTACGGCTGAGTCACCTGCATCAATCTGGGCCCCGGTACGGAGGCCATCAGCGACGACTACTCGGATCAGCCCTTCCAGGCCCTGGCCATCGACGTCTGGGACGGCGGTCCCACCCAGGTGAACATCTTCGCCACCAACAGCGGGGTGAGCTATCCGATCCTCATGTTCGGCGGGGCCAACGGCATCCTGACCGACTACAACTGCCCCTACGACTACCTGTTCGTCATCGGCGGGGACGGGATCATCCTGTGGCGGGGAAACTACGACGACGCGGCCATCCGGGCGGCCATCGACGACGGCCTGGCGGCCCTGGCCTCTCCGGCGCCCCCGGCCGTCCTGGCCGGCCACCGGTTGCTGCCGGGCTACCCCAACCCCTTCAATCCGGTGGTGCGGATCCCCTATGAGCTGGACGGCGCAGGACCGGTGTCCGTCCGCCTGGAAGTCCTCGACCTGCGGGGTCGCAGGGTGCGGACGCTGGTCGCAGGTATCGAATCGGGAGGAGGCATCCGCGAAGCGGTCTGGGACGGCGCCGACGAGGCCGGCGTCCGGCAGCCCAGCGGAACCTATCTGGTCAACCTGGCGGCCGGCGGGGTGACCTTCCAGCGCACCGTGACCCTGGTCAAGTAACGCCAATCCCCCCATCGCACGACGGCCCGGGACCGCAGGTCCCGGGCCGCAGCGCACTCGAAGGCCGGACCTCCCGGCCGATCCTACCGGAACATGGCCTTGATGCTCCCGAAGGACTGGCCATCGTCGGCGACCAGCTCTCCCCTCGCCTTGATCATCACCGGCAGTCCCTGGAACCAGGGCGTCGCCCCCCCGCATTCGACCACCCCGTCGGCGGGGCCGCTGGCCCACAGGTAGTCGCCGGCCTCGGGGGCGTTGATGCGCACCTCGAGGGTCGCCAGCCAGAGGAATTCCCGGTCGAGGCATTCCGCCGACGTGCTCCAGACCCCCGACAGGGGGCTGCCGGCGTGGGTCAGTTCCGGATTGTACTGGACGTTCAGGATGTCGATGGAGGCCCCGCAGCAGACCTGGTGGATCACCCACGGCACCGTCACCAGGGAGTGGCCGATGGGCGCCCCCTCCTCCGGTCCGAACACGCAGGCATAGAGGGTGAAGGACCTGCCCTGGTCCACTTCCACGGTGTCGACGTAAGCGGTCGGCGAGGCGCTCAGGCCCAGCCGGGGCAGGGTTTCGAACTGGGCCCGGCCCGTTCCCGGCTGGACCAGGCAGGCCAGCAGGACGAGCAGACCGGTCGAGGCAAGGCGCGGATGCATGGCGAACCTCTGGGAAAAGGAGTGTTTTTCTCCTTTTCAGTATCCGAAGATCCGGGCCCGGGCGCAAGGGGCCCCGCGCAGGGGGGCACGCAATCGGGGCCCCGGCTCGGCCGGGGCCCCTGATCGCTCCGCGGAGATGATTCCTGCTTCCCCGCGCCTCTCCCTACGGCCCGGCGCAGGTTCCAGCCGGCCCGAAATCCACGAACGGCGGCCGGATGCCCGCCTCGAGCAGCGAGAAGTCCTCCTTCAGGATCATCGGCAGCCCCGTGATCGGATTGGACGTGGGGATGGACCCTCGCGAGGTCGCCCTGATGGTGACGCCCATGTCGAGGTAGAAGATGTCCAGGGTGGCCATCACGGTGTGCGCTGCGGTGGGAATCGGGTAGGCGAAGCCCACGATG
>JAHJTW010000121.1 GCA_018829565.1 bacterium
GCAGGGCCTGATCGCCGCCGACCGGGCCAAGATGGACTTCTTCCGCTTCGTGACGCACGAGATCAAGAGTCCGGTGAGCACGGCCCAGAGCGCGGTGGAAACCGCGCTGGAGCTGGGTGCGGCCCGCATGGCGCCGGCCGTCGAGGACATGCTCAGCCGCGCCGTGGGCCGGCTCGAGCACGCGGGCGAGATGGTGCGGAACCTGGCCGACTTCACGCGGGGGGGCGATCTCGGGGCCGAGAACATGGGCGAGGTGGACCTGAACAGGCTGGTCGCCCGCATCGCCGAGGACCTGCAGGAGCTGGCCTCGCGCCGCGGGATCACCTTCGAACTGGATCTGCCGCGGTCCCCCGTCACGGTGGTCAGCAGCCGCAGCATGCTGGAGAAGATCATCCAGAACCTGGCGAGCAACGCCGTCCGCTACAACCGGGAGGGGGGGCAGGTCCGGATCGCCCTGAAGACCGCGGATGGAAACCTTCGGCTGGAGGTCGCCGACCAGGGGATCGGGGTCGATCCCGCCGACCAGGGCCGCATCTTCGAGGAGTTCTACCGGACCCCGGCCGCCCAGGAGATGACCAACATGGGGACCGGCCTGGGCCTGCCCATCGTCAAGAAGTTCGTCAAGCAGCTGGGCGGGAAGGTCCTCCTGGCCAGCGTTCCGGGCAAGGGTTCCACCTTCACGGTCGAGTTGCCCATTCAGTTATCCGGAGGGGAGCGTGCGGGGGAGGGGCCGCCGCCCGATTCACCTTCCGTTTCGGCGGAGGCGGGTTCGTGAACGTCAAGATCCCCTGCGGGGGGCTGATCGAGCGCAACGATCTGTGCCTGGTCGAGGTCCTGGGTTACGACTGGAAGCCCGGCCAGGCCTGCGGCGTGCTGGACAAGTTCGGGCAGGCGGGCATCACCCTGAGCTACCTGAGCATCGGCAACGGTCCCCACGGGGACAAGAACATGTCCTTCTGCGTCTTGACCGGCGATCTGGCCGGCAACCGGCACATCCTCGAGGAGATCCGGGCGGAGTTCGCACCCGACAAGCTGGAAGTGCGGGCGCCGGTGGCGATTCTCACCCTCTACGGGCCGCACTTCCTGGACCGGCCGGCCCTGGCCAGCCAGGTGTTCTGCGCCCTGGGTCTCGAGGGCATCGAGGCCCAGACCGTCTGCTCGTCGATCAACAGCATCTCGGTGGTGGTCGACACCCTCGACCGCGACCAGACCATCGAGTGCCTGCGCCAGGCCTTCAGCTGGCCCGAGTGACGGGACGGCGGCGGAAACGCCGCCATATCATCCAGCCCGCGGTTCCCGAGGCGAACACGAGGCTCCACAGCGGCCATCCGGAATAGTGGACGGCCAGGTATTCCGCGTCGTCCTCCGCCCGCCTCAGGACGATGTCCGCGTCCATCTCACGCGGCGTGTATCTCCTTTGCAGCTTCGTCAGGAAATCCCCGGCCCGCAGCTGGTGGCCGGCTGCCGGGTAGGCATCGCGCAAGGCGGACAGCTCGCCGGCTGTCACCCGGTTGGCGTAACCGGTCGAGGCGCCGTCGAAGGTCATGCGGTGATCGGCGGCGACGTAGAGGATCACGGAACTGGTCTCGTAGGCGCTCACTGCCGAGATCCGCAGGGGATAGACGATGTCATCCGAGGCGAAGCCGAAGGTGATGGGCTGCAGGGACGGATAATAGTAGTACGGCGCGACGGACTTGCCGGCGGGCCGGGGACCATCCTTGCCGTAGCCCCAGTACCAGTTCGCCACGGAGGCCGAATCCACCTCCATGGTCACGAAGTAATAATCCCGGTCCACGTAGGACTGGATCATGGGCTCGACCTCGTCCCGGTTGCCCTCGTGCAGGAAGCCCCAGACCGTCAGGGAGTCCAGCAGGGCGGTGGCGTCGTCCGCGCCCAGGGTCATGGTGCGGTAGATGCCGACGACATCCTCGTCGATGATCTCGACGCCGTCGCGGCCACCGGGGGCCACCAAATCCGCGGTGTCGTACTCCTCCTCGCAACTCCAGAAGGAATCCCGGGACCGGTACGCGGGGCGGGACAGCTCGGCCAGATCCCCGAACAGCTGGGGATCGGCCTCGGACACCTCGGGCAGGGCGGGAATCGGCACCACCCACGCGAAGTCGGTGGGATCGCCGTGGAACTTGGGCATGATGCTCAGCTCTTCGGTCCCGGCGCCCGCATCGTACCGGATGAAGGCCAGCTGGGCGGGCTCGTAGATCTCGTAGCCCCAGGGCGCGACGTACATGCCGTCGGCCCGGGCGGTGTCGCCGGCCGATCCCCCCAGGAGGCCGGCCAGGCAGGCGACGAGGATGATGCGCGTGGTCATGATGGTCCTCCCTTCTCAGATCCGGGTGGTGAAGTAGAAGCGTGCGGCCATGCCCGAGAGGTTGACGTCGTGGTTGGCGCCTTCTCCGATGCCGCCGCTGTTGCCGGTCAGGACTCCCTCGAAACCCGCCGCGCGGCCGCCGTCACGGGAGCGCCACTCCGGGCCGAAGGTGAATCCCACGCCCCGGGTCCAGCCCTCCTCGCGGATGGGGGAGGAGGGGTCCAGGGGATAGCGGGAGGGGAGCGTCTCCCGGATCCAGGTCCCTTCGAAGAAGCACCCCAGGTTCAGCCGGAATGCGGCGTCGGGGGTCACGTTGCCCCGGATGCCCATCTGGACGGGCACCGCCACCAGTTCCGAGTCGCCCTCGCCCTCGAAGGCGGGCACCCCGTAGTAGGGATTCCCGTCGGACCGGCCGTACCCCAGGCCCAGGTAGAACCGGACGGACCGGCTGGCCTGCATGGAGATCCGCAGGTGGGCCAGGGGCAATCCGCCGTAGGTGGCGTCCATGTCGCTCTCGCTGAGGACGAGCCACTGCAGGCCGAGCTCGAGTTCGGGGTCGAGGGTGCCGGTCCAGGAGAGGTCGGCGGAGGGGGCCTTGGCCGGACCGCCGACTTCCTGGGCGCAGGCCTCGTGGGAGAGCCACCAGGGCCCGATGATGAGCAGCCAGACGGCCAGGAACGGTCCCCGGAGGAAACGGCGGAGCCGGAGAAGGGAGGGGAGGCAGGGTGCGGACATGAAAAACCCCCTTGCTGCGAGGAACGACAAGGCCGCCCAGGGGATGGCGCCGACTGCCGGCGCCGCGGTCGCGAACGAGCCTGTTTGTTCCATTCGTTAGCAAGAGGTCATGGCAGGATGTTACGGGATTTCTGGTTCCCGGTCAAGGGGACGCTGCAAGCAGATGGGTTGGCAATCCGTGTTCGAGGTTATCTTCGGACGATTGCGATCAGCCGGGCCAGATTTTCGCGCGTCGGCAGCTCGATCCCAAAAAGTTTCGCGAGCAGGAACTTGCCCCAGATTATGACGAATCATGAATCAGGCGGGTTCGCGCGAACCCGCCTGGTGCCTGATAGTTCAAAAAGAAGGGCGTGGCAAATGCAATCCAGAGATACACCTTTCAGCAAGGGCCCCGTCAGCAGATCCGCGGAAGCTGCTCGCCGACGGGCATGTCCACGATGCGCTCCGAGCCGAGGGCCGTCCGCATTCCCACCAGTCCGGGGTGCTCGGCGCGTACCCGGCCGATGATCCGGGCGTCCCGGCCGAGCGGGTGGGCCTGCAGGGCCGCCAGGGCCGCGTCGGCCTGATCCCCCGGCGCCACCGCGACGAGCTTGCCCTCGTTGGCCACGGACAGGGGGTCGATGCCCAGGATCTCGCAGGCGCCCAGGACCTCCGGCCTCACGGGGATCGCCTCTTCCTCCAGCAGGATGCCCACCCGGCTGGCCGCCGCGAACTCGTTGAGGGTCGTGGCCAGTCCGCCGCGGGTGGGATCGCGCAGGGCGCGCACGCCGGGGCAGGCGGCCAGCAGATCACCGACCAGGCCGTTCAGCGCCGCGGTGTCGCTGCTGATGTCGGCGGTGAAGCTCAGGCCCTCGCGCCGGCTCATGATGGCCATGCCGTGGTCGGCCAGGGTACCGGACACCAGGATGGCGTCGCCGGGCTGCAGGGAGGCGGCCGAGAGAGCTATCCCGCCTGGAATCACGCCGATGCCCGAGGTGTTGATGAAGATCTTGTCGCACCCGCCGCGGCCCACGACCTTGGTGTCGCCGGTGACGATGCGCACGCCGGCGGTCTTCGCGGCGGCCTCCATCGAACACAGGATGCGGTGGAAGTCTGCCAGCGGGAATCCCTCCTCCAGCACGAAGCCCACGCTCAATGCCGTGACCTCGGCCCCGCTCATGGCCACGTCGTTGACCGTGCCGTTGACAGCCAGATCGCCGATGTCCCCTCCCGGAAAGAAGATCGGATCGACCACGAAGGTGTCGGTGCTGAAGGCGATCCGGCCGGGCGGCAGATCGAGCACCGCCTGGTCCTCGAGGCGGTCCAGCTCGCGGCTGGTGAACCGCGGCAGGATCAGCTTCTCGATCAGCTGGGCGCTCAGGCGTCCGCCCGCGCCGTGGGCCAGCTGCACCGTGTCGTGATCGAGCAGGGGCAAAGGGCAGGCCATGCGATCGAAGTCGGGGTTCGGGTTCACGACGTACCTCGTCGGGCGTACTTGAAGTAGGCGGCGCAGGCCCCTTCGCTGGAGACCATGGTCGCCCCCAGGGGATGCAGGGGGGTGCAGGACGCGCCGAAGGCGGGGCACTCGTGGGGTTTTCTTAGTCCCTGCAGGATGAGCCCGCTGATGCAGTCGGGCGACTCGCTGGTGGTGATGTCGCCGACGGGGAACGTCTTCTCGGCGTCGAAGGCGGCGAGCTCGTCGCGGATACGCAGGCCGCTGCCGGGGATCGTCCCGATGCCGCGCCACTTGCGGTCGCAGACGGTGAAGACCTCGTCCATCACCGCGCGGGCGGCGGGATTGCCCGCGTCCCGCACCACGCGCCCGTAGGCGTTGACCACCCCGGCTTCGCCGCTTTCCAGCATGCGGACGGTCTGCAGGATCGCCTGAAGGATGTCCACCGGTTCGAATCCGGCCGGAACGATGGGAACCCGGTGCTTCTCGGCGATAGGAACGTACTGGCCCGTCCCCATCACCGCGCAGACGTGGCCGGCGGCCAGGAAGCCCTGCACGCGGTTCTGGGGCGATGACAGGATGGCCTCCATGGCCGGCGGCACCAGCACGTGGCTGGTGATCTCGCTGAAGTTGGCGAGGCCCTCGGCCGCCGCCTGCTTGATCGCCATGGCGTTGCCCGGGGCGGTGGTCTCGAAGCCCACGGCCAAAAAGACGACCTGGTGAGCGGGATTCTCCCGGGCCAGCTTCACCGCTTCCAGCGGCGAGTAGACCATGCGGACGTCCCCGCCGCGGCTCTTGACCCGGAACAGATCATCGCTGCTGCCCGGGACCCGCAGCATGTCTCCGAACGAGGTGAAGATCACCTCGGGTCGGGCGGCGATGGCAAGGGCACGGTCGATGGTTTCCAGGGGTGTGACGCACACCGGGCAGCCGGGGCCGTGGACCAGGGTGATCTCCGGCGGCAGTAGCTGGTCGAGCCCGTGGCGCATGATGGCGTGGGTCTGGCCGCCGCAGATCTCCATGATGGTCCAGGGGCGGGTCACCGTCCGGGCGATCTGCTCCAGCAGGCTCCTGGCCAGGGAGGGATCCCGGAACTCGGAGAGGTACTTCACGACCGCCGCTCCGGGTCATCGCGGCCCGCATCAGCTTCCATCAACGCCGAAAGGCGGGTGAGCTCGGTCAGGGAAGCCAGGGCCTCCTCCTCGTTCAGCACCTGCAGGGCGAACCCCGCGTGGACGATGACGTAGCTGCCGATCTCAGCTTCGGGCGTGTAGGCCAGGCAAGCCCGGTTGCGGGCGCCCGCGTAGTCGATGACGGCCATGGGCAGGCCGTTCTCCTGCTCGATGGAGAGCACTTTGCCGGGGATGGCGAGGCACATGGTTCACCCTTCCGCTGGGGATGGGGAAAAGATAATCCCCGAGTGGGCAAAAGCGAAGGAAAGCCCATGCTCAGGGGAGCCGGAGGCGCAGCGGGTTCGTTCCGATCCCCGCCTCATTCAGAAACCTGCTGGGCCTGTCCCTGCTGCAGACGACGTCCAGCCTCAACCGCGCCCGGGTCAAGGCCACGTAGAACAGCCGCCGCTCGTCCTCGAGCCCACCACCGTCGCCTCCCATGACCCCTGTGCGGATCGCCCGGGCCAGGGGAAAGCGGCCCTCGTCGGCCCCGAACAGCACCACCCGGTCCCACTCCCGGCCCTTGGACCCGTGGACGGTCGCCGGCTCGATCCCCCCGGGCAGGCCCGCCGCCGCCACCATGGCCAGCAGGCTTCCCGAACGGGCCAGGACCGCGGCGGAACCGGGTCCGGCGTCGGCGAGCAGACGGGCAACGAGGTCGGCTCCCTCGTGGAGATCCGCCGTCCGGTGCAGGACGATGGTCCCCGGCTCGGGAATCCCCGGATGCAACGGCTTGTCGAATCGCTGCCGGTTGTGGCGGATGAGCCTGCGCGAGGCAAGCGTGATCCGTCGGCCGCAGCGGTAGTTGCGCACCAGGGGATAGCGCTCCAGGCCGGGGTAGGTGCGGTCGAGGTCGATGACCCGCTGCACCGAGGCTCGGCGCCAGGCGTAGATGCACTGGTCCTCGTCGCCGACGCAGAACAGCGAATCCTGGGGGGCCGCCAGCAGCCCGATCAGCAGGGCCTGCGCCGGCTCGATGTCCTGGTACTCGTCCACC
>JAHJTW010000350.1 GCA_018829565.1 bacterium
GAGCCGGAATCCATCGTTCCTGTGGCTTTACCGGCTTTGCAGCACCAGCGTCCCAGCGGGCAATTTTAGGCATGGATTCCGGATATCGCTGCCGCGATTCCGGAATGACGGCAGGGTTTGAGCTTGCTGGCAGTTTGTGGCGTTGCAGTGTTTTCAGGATGCACGACTAAGCCGCCTCACAAATCCGCCTAACAAGGCCGTCATTCCGGCCGCAGCGCAGCGGAGAGCCGGAATCCATCGTTCCTGTGGCTTTACCGGCTTTGCAGCACCAGCGTCCCAGCGGGCAATTTTAGGCATGGATTCCGGATATCGCTGCCGCGATTCCGGAATGACGGCAGGGTTTAGCGGTTGGTCATTGATTTGGAGCGCCAGCGTCCCCGCTGGCATACGTGCTGCCATCGCAAGGGGAACAAGAGCAAGTCTGTCACGACATTTTTTGTGTAGGCCGGATAAGCATCGCGCATCCGGCGATTATCGTGAACGTTGAGGCTTGCCGGATGCGCTGCGCTTATCCGGCCTACATCTGGGCTTGAGCTTGCTGGTAGGCATGACATCATCGTCTGTTCGGTGCGCAAAACAAAGCTGTCATTTCGGCCGCAGCGCAGCGGAGAGCCGGAATCCATCGTTCCTGTGGCTTTACCGGCTTTGCAGCACCAGCGTCCCTGCGGGCAATTTTAGGCATGGATTCCGGATATCGCTGTCGCGATTCAGGAATGACGGCAGAGTTTAGCGGTTGGTCATTAAAGCCCGACCGAATGCAGCCAGTCGACGCCGCCCAACTGCTGCATCTGGCCTTTGATCCACTGCCGTCGCTGGCGTTGCCAGTCGGTGACCTGCAGCGGGCTGTAGATGCCGGGGTTGGGCAGTACGGCGGCCAGCGCCACCGCCTGCTCGCGGTTGAGGCTTGTCGCCGACCGTCCAAAATAATGCTGGCTGGCCGCCTCGGCACCATAAATGGCCGGTGCCAGTTCGGCAATGTTCAGGTAGATGGTCAGAATGCGCTGCTTCGGCAGGGTCAGCTCCAGCCAGAACGTGAGCCAGGCCTCCAGCCCCTTGCGCAGCCATTTGTCGACGGCGCTGCGGCCCTGCCACAGATACAGGTTGCGCGCCACCTGCTGGCTAAGGGTGCTGGCACCGCGCAAGGCCGCGCCCTGCTGGTGCTGTGCGACCGCAGCACGGATCTGGCTCCAGTCAAATCCGGCATGCTGGGGAAAGCGCTGGTCTTCGGCGGCGATGACCGCCAGCTTCAGCTCATCACTGATCTCGGCATAATCACGCCAGCGGTACTGGATGTCACGCTGAAAACGCTGCGCGTCCAGCCACATGTAGGCACTGGTGGGCGGATCGACCCAGCGCAGCGGCAGGGTCACCGCGATGCTCAGCAGCAACAGCCCCAGCAACATGCCAAACAGCGTTGCCAACAGCTTGCGCCGAAAACCGCCGCTCGGGCGCTGCTGGTTTTTAGCTGACATGCTGGTACAGCCCGATGCCAGCATGCCGTGGCCGTGCGGTGGCAGACGTCATGCTTGCGCCGGTTGCGCGATGGGTTCGCGCCTTGACGGGTGGCATGGGTTCAACGCTGCCAAGCGCTGCGCGGGGTGAGCCTGCCTGCAGGCGAAGTGGTGGGGTCATGACTGAATGGATGCGCCAGCGCGCAGGCTCCTGCAGAGGCTGCGATGACTGACTGGATACGCTGTGGCCGTCTCACAGGTCGCGTTCAATGTGCAGAACACATCAGGACCTGAACAGCCAGGTCACAGCTGTTCATGATTGCGAATCTGGATGACTGCATGTCTGAATGCCTGCAAATCGGGCATCCAGCGTCAGAACGGGTTGGCCGGAGCCATCGCCGCAGGCGTCGGCTGCATGTCGGTGGTGGTAAAACTCTCGCCACAACCGCACTCGGCCTTGACGTTGGGGTTGTCGAAGACAAAGCTCTGGTTCAATCCCTGCTGGGCAAAGTCAATGTGCGTGCCAGCGACCATGGCCAGGCTCTTGTCGTCGACATAAATGTCGATGTCGCCGGCGCGGAAATGGTGATCATCCGGCTTCACCGCAGTGGCGATGCCGACATCATAGGCCCAGCCGGAGCAGCCGGTACGTCGCACTCCGAAGCGCAGTCCGACACCGCTCTCGCGCTGCAGATACTGCTTGACCCGCGCCACCGCGCGGTCACTGAGTGTGATGCTCATATTGCGAAACTCCATGCTTTTAATGCCTGACTATCTTATCATTAACTGCTGTTTTCAAGCCACCAGCCACACAACCATGTCGACCCACCCTACCAGCACCGACTCTGACAGCATACAGCCGATCCGTGCACTGCTGCAGGACACCGTACCGACCGGCAGCCAGGTCACCATTGCAGGCTGGGTGCGCACCCGCCGCGATTCCAAGGCCGGGCTGTCGTTTTTGCACATCAACGACGGCTCCTGCTTTGGCAATCTGCAGGTGGTGGCCGGCAATGAGCTGCCGAACTACAGCAGCGAAGTGCTGCATATGACCTCCGGCTGCGCGGTTCGTTGCACCGGCACCCTGGTGGAATCGCAGGGCCGCGGCCAGAGCCACGAGATTCAGGCCAGTGAGATCACGCTGGTGGGCGCGGTGGAAAACCCGGACAGCTACCCGATCCAGCCCAAGCAGCACAGTTTTGAGTTTTTGCGTGAGGTTGCCCATCTGCGTCCGCGCACCAACACGTTTGGTGCCATGACGCGCGTGCGCCATGCCGCCGCCAAAGCCATTCACGATTATTTTGATCAGCACGGCTATTACTGGATCAACACGCCGCTGATCACCGCCAGCGACGCCGAAGGTGCCGGGCAGATGTTTCGCGTCAGCACGCTGGATCTGCTGAACCTGCCGCGCAATGAGCATGGCGGCATTGATTTCCGCGAGGATTTCTTTGGCCGCGAGACCTTTCTCACCGTCTCCGGCCAGCTCAATGTCGAGGCCTTCTGTCTGGCCATGAGCAAGGTGTACACGTTTGGCCCGACTTTCCGCGCCGAGAACTCCAACACCACCCGCCATCTGGCCGAGTTCTGGATGGTGGAGCCGGAGATCGCCTTTGCCGATCTGCATGACCTGGTCGCGCTGGCCGAGGATTTTCTCAAGTTTGTGTTTGCCCAGGTGCTGCAGCGCTGCGCCGACGACATGGCGTTTTTCGCCGAACGCATCGAACCCACCGCCATCAGCCGCCTGCAGCAGATCATCGAGCAGCCGTTTCAGCGCGTCAGCTACACCGATGCGGTGCAGATCCTGCAGCAGTCCGGGCGCAAGTTCGAGTTCAGGCCGGAATGGGGCATTGATCTGCAGACCGAGCACGAGCGTTTTCTTACCGAGCAGCATTTCCAGGCACCGGTGGTGGTGACCGACTACCCGGCCGCGATCAAGGCCTTCTACATGCGCCGCAACGACGACCAGAGCACGCCGGAGCCCACCGTGGCGGCAATGGACGTGCTGGCACCGGGCATCGGTGAGATCATCGGTGGCGCCCAGCGTGAGGAACGCCTGGATGTGCTGCAGCAGCGCATTCGAGATATGGACATTGATGCCAGCCATTACGACTGGTATCTGGATCTGCGCCGTTACGGCACCGTTCCGCATGCCGGTTTCGGTCTGGGCTTCGAACGCCTGGTCAGCTACATCACCGGCATCGGCAACATCCGCGACGTCACGCCTTTCCCGCGCGTCCCGGGCAATGCCAGCTTCTGAGCACGCCGCCTGCGTCAGATGAAACTGCCCGACATCATCACGCTACAGACCTGGATCGAGGCCAACCGGCACCTGCTCAAGCCGCCGGTGGGCAACAAGGTGATCTACGACGACGACTTCATCGTCATGGTGGTGGGCGGCCCCAACCGGCGCAACGACTTCCATTTTGACGAGGGTGCCGAGCTGTTCTATCAGCTGGAAGGCGAGATGCGGCTGGACATCATGCGCGCGGGCCAGCGCGAGGAAATCCCGCTGCGTGCCGGAGAGATGTTTCTGTTGCCACCGCGCGTGCCGCACTCACCGCAGCGCATGGCCGGCAGCATTGGTCTGGTGGTGGAGCGCCAGCGCCGGCCGCACGAACTGGACGGACTGATGTGGTTCTGCCCGGCCTGCCAGCAGCTGCTGTACGAGGAATACTTTCATCTGGAGAACATCGAAACGCAGTTCCCGCCGGTGTTCGAGCGCTTCAATGCCAGCGACCGCAACTGCCCGCAGTGCGGCAACGTACACCCGCCGGCCTGAACCCGGTCAATCACAGCCTGGGCCTGAGCCTGCCCATAAACAGATCACAGATGGGCTATAATTCCTGTCCAGCATATGCGCTCACAGCTCAACCGGGACAGGTTATCGTCATGGGCATCGGCCGTCCAAGCCGAGGGTTGCAGGTTCGACCGGATGGCCTGGAGCCAACCGGGTCGAAGTGGCGCAGCAACATCGCCAGCAGGGCGAGCACCAGGGATGGTGCGAGACTGTCCCTGCCGGGCGGCAGGATGAGACGCTATAATTTCAGCCCGTATGCGCTCGTAGCTCAACCGGGACAGGTTATCCTCATGGGCATCGGCCGTCCAAGCCGAGGGTTGCAGGTTCGACCGGTTGGCCTGGAGCCAACCGGGTCGATGTGGCGCAGCAACATCGCCCGCAGGGCGAGCACCAGGGATGGTGCGAGACTGTCCCTGCCGGGCGGCAGGACGAGAACCTGCGCTATAATTTCAGCCCGTATGCGCTCGTAGCTCAACCGGATAGAGCATCGGCCTTCTAAGCCGAGGGTTGCAGGTTCGAGTCCTGCCGAGCGCGCCATTTCCAAATTCCCACTGCAAATATCCCCTAACGCCTTGAACGGTAAGGATATTTCTGGTGTTCGAAAACCTGATTCACGGCAGTATGCTAACTGGTCCGCAAATGCGAGTTTTAGGACAGTTTGACGATGCTCAATGCTTCCATTTTCCCAAAGAATCCAAGGGTTTGCTAGAAACATCATCGAGTGTTCGAAAGTATCCTCGTAGGTCTTCGCCGGAGTGCCGCATTTTTCGATCCGCTCACGGAGCACCATGCGCTCTGTTTCAAGATCGCCAATGCGTTTTTCATAGGCTCGCACAACTGAATCGCTATCGGCATCGACCAATCGATCCATCAACTGGGCAATCTTGCGATCAATCTGCGAGACTTCAGCCTTCATCGATTTGCCTTGGCTTTTTGAAGTCTCGACGCGCTGTTCCCAGAGGTCGCGGAACAACGAGGACGCAAACTCAAAAAGTTCCTCTGTTGGACGAAGCGCCTTCAATAGCTCCTCGAACTCGCCTTCGACGAGTTCACGGCGAACTGACTTTCCTTTCGCCTCGCAACCTTTCTGGTGACAGAGATAGTAGGGGTAGTGCTTTGCTTTCCCCTTTGACCAACAAGCTGTAAGTGGATTTCCACAGCAGCCGCACAGCACAAAGCCGCGAAGCGGAAAATCGTCGTTGATGTCCTTGCGTGCTGGTACGCGGGCGATGCCGTTTAAGCGATCTTGAATGGCCTTGTACGTCTCAAGGGTGATGAGCGCTTCATGCTTCCCTGGCCTGAACGAAACATCCCATTTCGGGAGTTCGAGATATCCGGCATATAAGGGCTGGTTTAACAGGTCGTTGACCCGTTGATTTGTCACTTCCCCACTGGAGTTTTTTGGAAATTGCGGCTGGGCCTCAAGGAAGCGTTTGACCTCGGCCTGAGTCGCAAAACGCTCACAGGCATAGCCTTCTAGCGCCTCGATCAGAATTGATGCGGTCGGTTCGTCGCGATGGAGCACCTTGCCTTGTCCGCTGACGCGCTCGTAGCGGTAGCCAACTGGCGCTTGGAAGACCCAGTAGCCGTTCAGCGCCCGAGAGCGCATACGGTTCAGGGTTTGCTCGCCATTCTTTTGACGTTGGTGTTGCGACACGCTGGCGAGCAGGTTCTCAATAAGTTGGCTATCGCTATCCTCGCCAAATTCCAAGGAAGGGGATTCGAGAATTCCGCCAGCCTTGCTGAGTGCTGCGCGCAGTTCAAGATGCGCCTGCACGCCGCGTGCTAGACGGCTGATATCATCGATAATGACAACATGGGGTTTCTTGCGGTGCTTCCGCAGGAAGCTGAGCATGGCTAGCATGCCGGGCCGATTGATCATCCCGCCAGAGGCGTCATCGGTAAAAACCTGCACGACTTCGTGCCCACGAAAGGACGCATACTCTCGGCAACGGGTTTCCTGAGATTGCAAGCCCGTGCCACGTGTCGTCTGCTTCACATCAGAGACACGGCAGTAAATAACGGCTTTGCTGTTTCCTTTCAGGGGCTTCATTGAATCCATCACTCCTCCGTCAGCGAGGCTGCGGGGCCTTTCGCATCATTCTGTTTTGGGTTCGTTCCGATTTTAGCACATTGGCTTGGCTCACAAAGGCTTTTCTTACCCCGTGCGCGCTTGCTCAACTGCGCAGGATGGACTCCCCAGGCGGCGTCGATGAATGCGGACATAATCGTCGATAGCCTGTGGATAATGTCGTCAGCTTGTTCTTCGGTATAGCCAAGCGCTTGCACTGATGCGCGATGTTTCTTCAGTATGTCTTTCATGAGGGCAAACTCCCCCTCTATTCAGCAATGCTCGGCACGCTGATCGGTTAATTTCTTTTTTGGATAATAGAGCACTGCTTCACCAGCCTCGGGTGATTACGGCGAATAATCGCTACAGCAATGCTGCACATCTATATACTTCGATTATACCTTAGAAAAACTCTGAAACGCAAACTCACAGCGGCTTTCAGGAGTTTTGTGCGACCGATTGTTGGCTATGAAAGTGACTTATTCAGCGTTCTTTTGAAAACCGCGCTACCGCAAAACCATTCAAGCGCGCAAAGCTATGTTGCGCTTCTACAGATTCATGCGCCTTCCCAAGAGAGCTTCGCAATATCGCGATACGGCGATCATTCTCGCGGTCAGAGATTTTGCGAATCGACTGTGCATCGATTCCAGTCGGCGTGAGATGAGCTTCCGCGCAAAGCCTTGTTCGCTCGCGGAGCCTTTTCAGCAGCTCCGACTTCGTGGCAATTGCGGAACTGCCGCTATGATCATGAGTGCGGTTGCTCACCTGGTCCGCTCATCTCTTTCACGGCGACGCGGTTTCTGGGTTCTAGCCTCTTCCAGCCGCTCTTTGGGAGTGCGCAATACGATCCGTCCATCAACAGGCATCGCATCCAGTTCAATAGTGTGCCCTTCGCCGTCCTTGTGGGCGAACGCGACCCCTACACGGGTGAAGTAGGATTTGTCATCCCGCCCATCCTTGGCATGGAAGGCGTTGAAGCTTGGGCGGTTTTTCTCACTACGGTCAGTCATGGATTTCTCCTCCGATTAGGTCGGGCGATAGCCCTCGACAAAAGACCAATGACCGGATTCATATTGCGGGTAGTGCGCAAATTGCTGCGGTACGGCTTGCATGATCACTCTTGCACGGCGCTCACTCCATCTTGAGGGAATAGGCACCGAGTCATGAGGCGGGTGGAAGGGATTGGCCAGAAACCGACCAGCGAAATCACTCCGCGTGTAGTAGGGATATTTTTCGGCCAGGATGGGTTTGAGGTTCTTACCTGACACAAACAAAAGCTGCCTGTCCTCGGGCATAGCCAGCAATTCTTCAGGCATCATCAGCGCGCGAGCTTGTTTGGTTCGGTGGTCCTCGGCGAACGCATGGTATTTCATATCTGCATAGGCCGAGAACGGATCGCCGCCATTCATTATGCTCATCGCAGCATTCATTTTCTGCCGCTTTGCATCCGCCTGACGAAGGCCGTCGTCATATTCTAGAGTTTCGGTGCCGAGCATCGAAGAGACCATTTGTGCAGTTTGATAGTCGCGGACACCGAAGAACTGCCGAAGGGCCGATGAACCCATAAAGCCTTGCAAGGCTGGCGCACCGAAGTTGCGAACAATCTGGCCGACATCCTGAAACAGCGCCCAGACCTGCACACCAGCACCGCGTCCGAATGTGAACGCGCGCAGCAGGGCCTCAAAGTTTCCAAGCTGGCCCGCCTCGTCGATGATCATAGTGACGCGCGGCGCTGATGGCGCACGCGATTTGTAGAGCATCTGAACTGTGAACATCGTGCGCAGGATCGGCGACCAGAGCCCAACATACTCGATGGGTACATTGATAGCCCAGCTTGTCGGCTGACCTGCGTTGCAAGTATCGGCAAGGGAAGCGTCCGCGTGATCGAGGGAGGCCAGCAGCATCGGATCGTCAAGGAAGTTCAGATGTGCATAAATCTCCCCGAGGATGCTCCCGAATTCCTTCTCGCTCTCTTGCTGCTTGGCCAGCATTTCTCCGGCAGTACGGCGCACACTGTCCATGGACGAGGAGAGCATGTTTTCCAGGCAATCAGCCCAGAGGCTCGTATCGGACTCAATCCAGTTGATGACACGGTACAGCGAGGGAAAGCTGACCTTTCCGTTTACCTCCACCAGCATCTTGATAATGTTTTCGATCCATTCCCGCGCACGCAGCTCAAAGTAACGCCCGTTGGACGCGCCGCTTGTCGGGATCAGGCTTTCGGCGATGAATTTGCAGTCGGCATGAAAGTGCGGATCGTTCAGTTTGAGGATATCGAGCGGGTTCATCCGATGCTGCGGCAGGCCGCGCATACCTGTCGGATTCCAGCAATAGAGGAAGCTCTTTTGAAGAGCGAAGTTGACCATCGTCACGGACGCGATTTCACCGCGCGGATCAAGGATGAAATTGTTCTTGCCTGCATTGCGAGCCACAGCCAGAGCCAGCAAGTCACGCATCTTGCCTGAACCTGCGCCCGCCACTGTGAGGATTGGGGCATCAGTCTCAAGACAGACGGGCTTGCCTGCTACGTAACCAACCTGAAGCCCATTTCCGCTTAGAAGGCCAGCGCGCCTGAGATCACGCTCATCCGACCACGAGGCAGAACCGAAGCGAAATTCCTCATTGCTCATCATGTCTACTGTCCTTTGAATATGCGGTCATGCGTGGCCATGACCTTCGTCTTTTCGGGAATTGTCAGGACGTGCGTGCCCGCATCAGGGTGGAAGCATTTAACAAAATGCGAGCGGATTTCGCGGGGCTTTACGGTGGGATGAAAGGCGTTGATCATCCGTATCCAGACACAAACTTTTACGTCGGAGGGAATGTCTGATCTGGCCGAGCTTGGTGCGAAGAAGAGTTTGAAGCGCTCGAAAATCGGCTTCATTTCAGGCTCAACGAATTCAATCTGAATGGTGCTCATCTTTATTCACTCGCGCCGAACAGGAGTGAAAAAATCCACAGAAGCGGTGCGAACATGATGATTGCGCCCAGCAGCTCTAGAAAGGGATGGAGCTTTCTTTCGAGTTCATCCAGCAGCGCCTTCTTGGCGCTTTGGAACTCCTCGTAAGCGCGGAAAACTCGGGTGATCAGATCATCTTGCATAAGACTTCTCCTCGTTGCCTGAGCTTTGTTTCCAAAGCTCAGGCATTGATCCAAATGAGGTGCTCGCTCAGCCGCCGAGCGAACCGAGGATCGCAAGGATCACGAAGACCCAGAACGCGACACCGAAGACGGCACCCCAGTCGGTTTCCTTTTTGTAGATGCCGCCGACGCGGCGATGTTTCGTGAACATTGTCGAACTCCTTTTCATGGTTCACAGAAAGCGGGTCGCGAGTGCGATCCCACCCATCACCAGCGCCGTCGAGATCGATGCGCGGGAGATGAAGAAGACCAGGGCGGCGCAGACGCCGCCCCAGACGATGACGGTCACGCTTTCCACGCCGTATCCGTAGTGACGGACGACGAAGACCTGCACCCAGCCAATAGTGTTGCTGTAGAGAGGCGGCGCACCCAAGAACGTGATGAGCAGCGCCAAAGTGTTCGCGAGACCTTGGATGGACGACATGAAGATCGACCGGCCTGCATCTTGATGCTTTTTCATAAATGACATGCGTAGACCTTGATGTTGCCGTCGAACTTGATTGCCGACGATTGCACCTTGCCAAAGTCCGAATGCCGATCAGGGGGAATAAGCGGATGTTTTCTGATGCAGCGATAAATCATTGTTGACTCAGCGCTCCGCAGACGGAGGTCTGTTATCGTTAGCTGGACGCAATCCCCAAAGTCCTGCTTCGAACGGGAAGCGGGTGGAAAGTATCGTCGCCAACACTCTGATGCGTTCACGGCTTTCCTCACGCAGGCGAGGCCGAACATGATCTGGAATCGAAGCGCAGGCCCAGTCCCGCAGCCATTCCCGAATGCTGTCAGTTTCGAACACCTCAGTGTTCAGAAAGACATCTTGCCCGTCTGAGACGATCCGCCCCGAAAAATCCCGATACATGTCCATCAGATGGTCGAGCCAGTGATCGGCGCTGATCCCCAAGCTGGCAGCAAAGTTGCGAAGATCGCGGAGATACTCGGGGTCTTCCAGTTGCGCATCTCGAACGAGCTGGCGTGTGCTGTTCTTGCAGTAACCCAAGCTAAGGCAGCGTGCGCAAAGGGAATAGTTCATAGTCTTGGCTCCTATCACTTCAGTCCGTTGACCAACCCTGCGTTCGATTGACGACGGGACTGGTTGCGCCGAGACTGTCGGGAGAATGCATTCAGGCGAAATCTCCGGCAGACTCGGTATGTGCGACGATAGTGAAACCAAAGATCAAAACTTGCAGGGCAATGTGTTGCCGCTGTTTCCAAGAGAAGCGTTCAAAAACAACGGCAAAGGATTTGCCGCAGATGCGCATTCAGAACCTGATAGAGGCTTTGAGATGCGCACCGTCAGGTATTATCCAGATGCTCAGAAGGAATATGCCCGCAATCTGCTCCGACGCTTGATGTCGGAGAAGGCGCTTTCTCCACAGGCTCTGCGCGATGAAATCATGGAGCGCGAAGATGCTGCGTTGATAGAGGCTTCAGGCTGGACGCCACAACGAAAGAACGCCGCGCCCCCACGCGAGGATCGTTTGCTTTCTCGTGCCGACCTGAAGAATTGGCTTGGGGAAAACGCAACGCACCAAATAGGCGATGATAAGTTTTACTTTGTGGATCGGTTCATCGAAACCAAGATTCCCGTGGAGCAGCGTCAGGCGCTTGACCTGTCGATCAGGGACTCGAAACGGCAATATCAGCTTCAAGCGTTTCGCGACTTCAGCAGCCATAGCCAAACCACGGATACCGCATGGCAGCGGGCCGAACTCTCAAACACTGTTTGGCTTTGCATCAGAGATGGGTTTCACACAAGCCAGGATGATCCAGCTCTAGGCTATCATTTCCTTCTTTTGATCGAGGAATTCAGGCAAGGGGTTGCGCCCGTCACGCTCGCCTTCGGCAGTAGGGCTTACGCCGATCACCTCATCGATCATGAGCTTGCCAGCGAGGAAACTCTGCCTGCCGAATTATTGAAGCGATATGATTGGCGAAGCGACAAGCTGAGTACGTTCGTCACGGGGTATGCATTCCAGACATCCTGTTTCATTGAAGATGTCGATGACGAAATGGCTGTGATGAATTGGTCATTCAGTATGGTGGCTCGCCGAGACCATCGTACCGTCCGCGAGTCCTTGCCACTCGTCTTTAATCAGCCGCTAAAGGGAATCTATCTCACCCTTTGGTCGCAAAATTTTCGGGACGGCGAGACGCCAAGGATGTCCCACGGCGAAATTGGTATGTTCAACCATCACCAAGTCCAGAACGAAGAGCACTCGATAATACGCACAGATATCGACCCCTCGGAAATCGCAAAGTTTGTAAGGGGGTACAATTTTGGGTAAAATAAAAGATGTAATGCCGAATGATAAATCGGGCACGGAACATGTGCCGCCAGATATATTTCGTGCTGCTGAAAACAATGATCTAGAGGAGTTGGCGTTTGCTCTGCAAAGCGGACAACGATTAGACCATCAGCGAGAGCCAGATTTGATGACGCCCGTGCACGTGGCGGCAGCGCTGGGCCATGCAGACTTCGTACGGGTATCTATGGAAATTCATCCGCAAGTTGCTTGGATACGAGATGAGATGGACCGACGACCCATCGAACACGCGAATGCCCGTAATGATCAGGTCACTGCGGGATATCTGAAAGACGCGATGTTTCAACCTCCCGAGAACGCTCTCTGAGCAACGGCCCGCAGAGCCTCGTCAAAATCTTTCCTTCGATCACCACCACGCCGAAATCACCTGTTTTCCCAATTATATCAATAAGTCCGACCCGCAAGATGTGCGGTGTACTACACCGCAATCTTGGCAAGGGAGCCCGCTGCGCGCTCCCGTTGCATCCCTCCGGCCTTGGCTCTTCCTGGGTATTGACCCCATCTAGAGCCATCAGAACGTTTCGCCGTTCCATCACTCGCGGGAGACTTCGCTCTCCCTGCACCCATCGATCAAAGGGGCTATCGCGCCCCTTGTGAAATCCACTCGTCAGGGTAATGGCACCCGACACGTGCCAATCAGGGGAGCGTTCCTGCTCCCACCGAATCCCCCATGACCATTTCATGGAGACCAACCCAGCGCGGTTTGGATGCCGATCAGGTCTGTCGCGACCCGATACCTACGACCAAGAGCCTTCCCGTGCTCTTTGGATACATGGGCCAACCTTGCGCAGGTTGGATATGCGCAAGCGTTTCGCCGCTGGACTACGACCAAGGAAACGCCCTTGGATGCGGGTGTGGTCTGTGGAGGAATCCTCGAAATACCGTTGGCACATTGTGTATCCAACGGCTACACTCATCGCATGAAAGACTCAGGACTGCGCATCAGGGTCGAGCGTCAGCTCCGCGAGAAGTTCCTCGAACTTTGCCGCGAGCAGGACAGGCCCGCTTCCCAAGTGATCCGAGAGTTCATGCGTGAGTATATCGAGCGCAACGAGCAGACCATAGCCAACGATAAAAACAAAGGACGAAACTTTGAACGCCGTTGAGATCGAAGAGGCCATATCCAAGCTTGCCGAGCAGCCGTTCGACGCCGAAGAGTTCCCCTTCGCGTTCTTGGAAGCGTTCGGCAACAAGGCCACGACGATCAAGCGCCTGCGCTCCGGCACGTCCAACAAGTCGGATGTGGGCGGCGTTCTTCAGACCAACAACATCCACCTCAAGGTCGCCGAAGACGGCGCAGTTGCGGAGGCTCTTGCGGCACTCAAGGCCAGCCCTGCGACGACGAAGGCCCGCGCAAAGTTCATCCTCGCGACTGATGGGAAGGACTTTCAGGCCGAAGACCTGAACAGCGGCGAGGTCATCGTTTGCGACTACCCCGACTTCCCCGACCATTTCGGCTTTTTCCTTCCGCTCGCGGGCATCAGCACCGTCAAGCAAATTCGCGAAAGCGCCTTCGACATCAAGGCGACGGGACGTCTCAACCGGCTCTATGTCGAGCTTCTGAAGGACAACCCTGACTGGGGCACAGCGGATCGCCGTCACGACATGAACCACTTCATGGCGCGGCTGATCTTCTGCTTCTTCGCGGAAGACACGGACATCTTCGCAGAGGCCGATCAGTTCACGGCCACCATCGAACGCATGAGCGAGAAGGACAGCTCGAACACGCATGAGATCATCAGCGAGCTGTTCCGATCCATGAATACGAAGGTTGCAGACCGCGATAAAGAAGGTATTGCCCGCTGGGCCAATAGCTTTCCTTATGTGAACGGCGGCCTCTTTTCAGAAAGCGTCGATGTCCCGCGCTTCAGTAAGTTGGCGCGAACCTACCTTCTCTACGTAGGGAAATTGGATTGGACCAAGATCAACCCCGACATCTTCGGATCGATGATCCAGGCCGTCGCCGATGATGAGGAACGCGGGGCGCTTGGCATGCACTACACAAGCGTTCCGAACATCCTAAAGGTACTTAATCCGCTTTTTCTCGATGACCTTCGCGAGAGACTTGAAGAGGCTGGCGACAATGCCCGCAAGCTGCTCAATTTGCGCAATCGCATGGCCAAGATCAGGGTTTTCGATCCCGCCTGCGGATCGGGCAACTTCCTTGTCATCGCGTACAAGGAAATGCGCGCCATCGAGGCAGAGATCAACGAACGGCGCAACGAGGCCGACCGCCGATCCGAAATCCCGCTGACAAATTTTCGCGGTATCGAGCTGCGCGATTTCCCAGCCGAGATCGCACGCCTCGCACTCATCATCGCTGAATATCAGTGCGACGTGCTTTATCGCGGTCAACGGGAAGCCCTTCGCGATTTCTTGCCTTTAGATGCCATGAACTGGATTACCTGTGGGAATGCCCTGCGGGTTGATTGGTTATCCGTTTGCCCACCTACCGGAACTGGTGTGAGAATGCACGGAGATGACCTATTCAGCACACCGCTCGACCAAGCAGAAATCGACTTTGAGAACGAAGGCGGAGAAACGTATATCTGCGGGAACCCACCGTATAAGGGTGGCACCGAGCAAGAGCCCGCTCAAAAAGATGACATGCGCCTTCTATTTAGTGAAGATTTTTCAACGTGGAAGTCGCTAGATTATATTCTCGGATTTTTTCTCAAAGCACGGCGGTTCATCGATTTCACTGACGCCTCTGTTGCTTTCGTCACTACAAATTCCGTGTGTCAAGGCGAGCAGGTTTACCGCTTTTGGCCAAGTATCATATCTGACTCAGTTCGCATTAACTTCGCAGTTACATCGTTCAAATGGAAAAACCTCGCCTCACGTAACGCGGGCGTGACGGTTTGTATCGTTGGTCTTTCCAAGCAATCTGGAGCAGCCAAGCTCTTCGATGGCCCTGGAGGGCAGGTCCGAGAAGTAGAAAACATCAACGCATATTTAGTTCCTTACAAAGACGTTTATGTCCAAAATGCAACAAAGCCTCTTCAGGGGCTTGAGCCTGTGGTCAATGGCAGTAAGCCCGCTGATGGAGGCGGTCTCATCTTCAGTCAGGAAGTCGCACGTGCTCTTCAAAGGGACGCTAAATCCATGGCGCATGTCATTCGGCCATTTTTTGGTGCCCACGATGCTACACATGGTGTGGGGCGATACTGCATCTGGGCAGATCAGAGCGAGTACCTAGAGCTACGACGAATTCCTTCGTTCGAGCAGAGGTTCGCCATCGTCGAAGAGATGCGAAGAAAAAGCACCAAAGCTCTTACCAAAGAGAATGCCTCAACGCCGTTTGCGTTTCAGCAAGTGAGGCAAACGGGCGATGAGATTGTTTTCCAGATTCCACGACATTCATCAGAAGAACGCGAGTTCTTTCCCGTCGCCACGCTTCCACAAGGATCAATAGTAGGTGATGGCGGTTTCGCATTTTTTGATCCACCACTCTGGAATATAGCAGTCCTTGTCTCTCGTTTGTCTTTGAGTTGGATAGGAGCCGTTTGTGGAAAGATCAAAACAGACTACAGGTTCTCGAACACGTTGGGCTGGAATACATTTCCTATGCCGACGTTGACCGAGAAAAATAAGCAAGACCTCACGCGCTGCGCTGAAGATGTACTCTTGGCTCGGGAGGCTCATTTTCCTGCGACCATAGCCGAGCTTTACGATCCTGACGAGATGCCAGACGATCTTCGTGCTGCACACGACCGCAATGATGAAGTTCTTGAGCGCATCTACATCGGTCGTCGTTTCAAAAACGACACGGAGCGCTTGGAAAAGCTGTTTGACCTCTACACTAAAAAGACGGCGGCGAATGATTTGAAAAAGACGAATACTCTAATGAAAGCATAATCGATGAGCAGCAAGAAAACCGCCCCCTCCGTATCTGTCACCTACGCCCAGAACGGCAATTCGACCAAATCGAACGAGCTGGGCATGCGACCGATGCAGGAGCGCGCCTACGAGAAGCGCGGCGAGCAGTATCTGCTGATCAAGTCACCGCCTGCGTCAGGAAAGAGCCGTGCGCTGATGTTCGTGGCTCTGGACAAGCTGCACAATCAGGGACTGCGCAAGGCCATCATCACCGTCCCCGAGAAATCCATCGGATCGAGCTTTGCCGACGAGCCGCTATCCAAGTTCGGGTTCTGGACCGACTGGCATGTCGAGCCGAAATGGAACCTTTGCAACGCGCCAGGGTCGGACGGCAGCAAGGCCGACTCGGTTGGATCATTCCTTAAGGGCGAGGATCAAGTGCTCGTCTGCCCTCATGCGACGTTCCGAAACGCCATTGAGAAGTTTGGCATTGAGGCTTTCGATGACTGCCTAATCGCCGTGGATGAATTCCACCATGTGTCCGCAAACCCTGAGAACAAGCTTGGCGCGCAGCTCACCGAGTTGATCGGACGGGACAAGGTTCATGTCGTTGCGATGACGGGTTCGTATTTCCGAGGTGATGCCGAACCCGTGCTCATGCCGCACGACGAGGCAAGGTTCGATACGGTTACCTACACCTATTATGAGCAGCTCAACGGCTACAAATATCTGAAGCAGCTCGATATCGGCTATTTCTTTTACTCTGGCGCGTACGCGGATGACATCCTCAAGGTTCTCGACCCGAACGAGAAGACCATCATCCATATCCCGAGCGTCAATTCGCGCGAAAGCACGAAGGACAAGCACCGCGAAGTCGAGCACATCATCGACGAGTTGGGCGACTGGCAAGGTACGGACCCCACAACGGGCTTCCAGTTGGTCAAGACATCGGACGGACGCATCCTGCGAATTGCCGATCTGGTCGATGACGAAGCCGCCAAGCGAGATAAGGTTTCAGCTGCGCTGAAAGACCCCTCCCAGAAGAACAACCGCGACCACATAGACATCATCATTGCGCTTGGCATGGCTAAAGAGGGCTTTGACTGGGTTTGGTGCGAGCATGCGCTGACGGTCGGTTATCGCGCCAGCTGACCGAGATCGTTCAAATCATTGGGCGCGCGACACGCGACGCCCCTGGAAAGAGCCGCGCCCGCTTCACCAACCTGATTGCCGAACCGGACGCATCGGAAGATGCCGTTACCGAAGCGGTGAACGATACGCTCAAGGCCATCGCCGCAAGCTTGTTGATGGAGCAGGTTCTCGCCCCTCGCTTCAACTTTACCCCGAAACGCGCAGACAGTGGACCTGTCGAGGGCTTCGACTATGGTGAAGGCGGTTACAAAGAAGGCGAATGCAATGTCGGCTTCAACGAAGAGAGCGGCCAGTTCCAGATCGAGATCAAGGGGCTTACGGAGCCGAAGAGCGAAGAAGCCGAGCGCATCTGTCAGGAGGACCTGAACGAGGTGATCGCCGCCTTCGTACAGGACAAGCCGACTGTGGAGCGGGGCATGTTCGACGAAGAGCTTGTCCCCGAAGAGCTGACGCAGGTCCGCATGGGAAAGATCATCAAGGACAAATACCCTGAGTTGGATGACGAAGATCAGGAAGCTGTCCGCCAGCACGCCATCGCCGCGCTCAACCTGACCCAGAAGGCCAAGGAGGCAGCGCTCAAGGATGACGACGGCGAGGACAAAGCCAATACGGCTCTGATCGACGGTGTGCGGAAGTTTGCGATGGATGTTCGTGAACTCGACATCGACCTGATCGACCGCATCAATCCATTCAGCGAAGCCTACGCGATCCTCGCCAAGACGATGAGCGAGGAAAGCCTGAAACAGGTTGCGGCTATCATCTCAGCGAAGAAGGTGCAGCTAACGCCTGAAGAAGCGCGTTATCTGGCCAAGCGGGCGCTGAAGTTCAAACAGGAGCGCGGCAGGTTGCCGTCGATCACATCTCCCGATGCGTGGGAAAAACGCATGGCGGAAGGCGTTGCTTATCTGGCCCGAATGAAGGCGGAGGCCACCGATGGCTAAGCAGTTTACCGACGAAGACGACGCGCTTCTTGCCGAACTCGGGGTCGAGGTCGAGGCCAAGAAGGTCGCTGCGAGAACGCCGCAGGAAGAGCGTGTCATCGCAGGGTTCGAAGAAATCCAGCGGTTCGTCGAGGAGCACGGGGCTCCACCGCAGCACGGCGAAGACAAAGACATATTCGAACGGCTATACGCGGTTCGCCTTGATCGCTTGAGAGAGCTTGGCGAGTTCAGGCAACTTCTCGAACCGATTGACCATAGTGGATTGCTTGATGCCAGCGCTCCGGTTGCCGCGTCTATTGAAGAAGATATGGATGATGAAGCGCTTCTGGCCGAACTCGGCGTCGAGGCGGAAGCTTCGGACATCACCGAACTACGTCATGTGAGGTCCAGCGCTGAAAAGAAGGCGGCGGAAGAGATCGCCAATCGCCAGAGGTGTGAAGATTTCGAACGGTTCAAGCCGTTGTTCGAACAGGTTCAGAACGAAATTGATACAGGCATGCGAACGACACGGCCCTTTGAACGCAAGGCCGAGATCGCGCCAGGACGTTTTTTCATTGTAGGAGGACAAAAAGCTTATGTTGCCGAGATGGACGAAGCGTTCCTGACGGCACAAGGCATGACGGATGCCCGTCTGCGCGTGATCTTCGACAACGGAACCGAGAGCAATATGCTTATGCGCTCCCTACAGAGGGCGCTTCACAAGGATGATGCAGGCCGTCGGATTACGGATTCCTCAGCAGGACCGCTCTTCGCAGACCATACGGCTGATGGCGATGAGGCGAGCGGCACGATCTACGTCCTCCGCAGCAAGTCTGACCTTCCAATAGTGAAGGAGCATCGCAACGTGCTCCACAAGATCGGTGTGACAAGCGGAAAGGTCGAGCGGCGCATCGCCAATGCAAAGATCGACGCCACATTCTTGCTGGCTGATGTCGAGGTCGTTGCGACCTTTGAACTGTACAACATTAACCGAACAAAGCTCGAAAACCTGATTCACCGCATCTTCGATCCGGCCCGTCTTGATATCGAGATCAAGGACCGCTTCGGCAATCCTGTTGTCCCGCGCGAGTGGTTCCTTGTGCCGTTCAATGTGGTCGATGAAGCCGTCGAGCGGATCAAAGACGGTAGCATCAAGGGCTACGTGTACGATCCTCAGCAAGCCCGTCTTGTGGAAAGGAAGGCGGGATGAGTAACGAGAACAATAGATTTGGTTCACTTTGGCGCCGTTGGGATCTTCATCTGCATGCACCTGGCACAAAGCTAGCGAACAGTTTCGGTGAAGCCAATGAGGCCAATTTAAAGTCTTATGTCGAAACTCTCGAAAGTTCGGATGTTCAGGTATTCGGTATTACCGACTACTTCTCTTTCGATTGCTATTTTACTGTCACGAGAGCCTATCAGGATGCTTTCCCTGAGGGTAAAAAGCTCTTTATTCCCAACATAGAATTTCGCCTGACCGAGACAATCAGTAAGGACGCGCGACATGTTCATACGCATGTTCTGATTGATCCGAAAGCAGCTACGAAAGTTAAGTTAGCGACCTTGCTGAGTGATCTACTAACGCACATTACACGGGACGGTGCGCGCGTGCGATGTGGTGAACTCGCTTCGAGAACTGACTACGAGCAGGCAACAGTTAGCATAACGGAGCTACGAAAAGCACTTGAAGCGGTCTTTCCCGACCGTTCCGCTTACATGATTGTTACCGCAGCCAACAACGATGGCTTGAGAGGCGCGGACACAAATTCTCCTAGAAGCCTCTCCATATCCGATGAACTTGATAAGGCGAGTGATGCCTTTTTCGGATCATCAAAGAACACGGGCTATTTCCTGAGAGAGGATCGGTACGAGGACAGCACACGCTCCGAGCCAAAGCCTGTCTTCTCGGGGTCTGACGCTCATTCGTTCGATGAGCTTGCGAGATTGTCAGGGGATGAAGCTGGCTACGAGGCAACTTGGATCAAGGCCGACCCAACGTTTCGCGGGCTAAGACAGACCATCTTCGAACCGAAGGGGCGCGTTCATATCGGCGAGCAGCCGACCGTTCTTCAACGGCAGGATCAAGACGCAACACGGTTCATTACTGAACTTCGTATCGATCACGTGGCTGGCTATAAAGGAAATAACGGTTCATGGTTCAAGGACGTTCTCATACCATTCAATCCGGAACTGACTGCAATCATCGGCAACAAAGGAAGCGGCAAGAGCGCCGTTGCCGACATCCTAGGTCTGCTTGGGGAGTCTCGGCAATCTGAGCATTTTTCTTTTCTCACAGACAAAACGCAGAACCGAAAATTTCGTCAGAAGGGTTTTGCCGAGAACTTTCTCGGTACACTGACCTGGGCCAGCGGTGCGAAGCCCGAGAAGCGACTTGATCAGGACGTCGATCTACGCAAACCCGAGGTCGTGAAATATCTCCCTCAGAACTACTTTGAGAGTCTGACCAACGAAATAGAGGTGAAGGCGTTTAGGGAGGAGATTGAAGAAGTCGTCTTCTCACATGTTGAAGAGTCGGATCGAATGGGAAAATCGACCTTCTCCGAACTAGAGGAATTAAAAACCGCCCAAAGCAAAAGCGATATAAGCTCATTAAAGGTACGTCTTCGTGAGCTGAACATCGAAATCGTGGAACTAGAAGAACAGGCCAATCCAACGACAAAGGCTGCACTCGAAGAGCAACTTAAGCAAAAGAAAGAAGAGTACCGCGTCCTAAAGGCTTCAAAACCTTCTGAGGTTGCTAAGCCAGAAGGTGAATCTGATGAACAAAAGGCGATTGCAGACCAGATCGAAAAAGTCAGGCAGAGCCAATCGGAGCTAGAACTTCAAGGTAAGGAAGCCGTCGAGCAGCTGTCGTCTTTCAAGAGCGATCTTGTTGGTTTAGGCGATATTAAAGAGACAGTCACAGGGCTCGATTCGCAGATCAAGAATTCGAAGGAGGAACTGCGGGCTGCTTGTAAGCGCTTTGGTCTGGATGTTGATGCAATCGTCACGCATCAAATCAGTACAACAACGATAGATGAAAAAATCACGGCGACTTCTTCGGCGATCAAAAAGCTTGAGGCAGACAATAACTTAACGATCACGGATGAAACGGACCTTACAACTTTAGTCTCCGTTCCCGACCTCCGCCGCGCTCATCAGTTCCTCTCCGAAAAATTGAAGGGATTACAGGAAACGCTATCTGCGCCGCAACGCCGTTATCAGCGCTATGTTCAGGCGATATCTGATCTGACTGCTAAGATGACTGCGGTCATGGGAGAGGACGAGAGTCCCAAACCCGGAACCATAAAGTGGACCCCATAGTCAAGACAAAATCCACTTGAGTTTAAGCTCCACATTCCACACCACATGCAGCTGCACGGCGCTGCCCCGAATCTGCCTTGATCTCTGCTCCAGAGACCTTCTCGCTGAATTTGTCCACTATCC
>JAHJTW010000122.1 GCA_018829565.1 bacterium
CAGAAGGACATGAAGAAGCTGGTGGCCTACTCGTCCGTTTCGCACATGGGTTACGTGCTGCTGGGCATGGCGGCCTTCACCGAGGCGGGCATCAACGGCGCCGTGCTGCAGATGTTCAACCACGGCACCATCACCGCCATGATGTTCCTCTGCGTGGGCGTGGTCTACGACCGGGCCCACACCCGCGAGATCAACGGCTTCGGCGGTCTGATGACCCAGATGCCCGTCTACGGCACCGTGTTCTCCTTCGCCCTCTTCGCCGCCCTGGGCCTGCCCGGCCTGAGCGGCTTCGTGAGCGAGGCGATGATCTTCATGGGCGTCTTCCCGGTGTACCGCACGGTGGCCATGGTCAGCGCCCTGGGCATCATCATCGGCGCGGCCTACGTGCTCTGGATGCTGCAGCGCGTGTTCCTCGGTCCCAAGAACGAGAAGTGGGACTCCCTGCCCGACATCAACGCGCGGGAGATGTTCACCCTGGTGCCCATCGGCGTCATCGTTCTGCTGCTGGGCGTGTACCCCATGCCGGTGTTGAACCTGATGAAGGTGTCCCTGAACAACCTGATCAAGGTGGTGGCCGGCTGAGCCGGCCCTGCATGAGGAGTGCTCCTCGATGGAACTGTTGAACGTGAACATTCCCAGCTGGTCGGATCTGGGCTACTGGATTCCCGAGGCGGTGCTGTGCGGCACGTTCCTGGTCGCCTTGATCGCCGACCTGATCGTGCGCGGCCGCCGGCCCTGGCTGCCGTTCGCGGTCTCGGTCTTCGGCCTGGTCACCGCCGGCAGCTACGCGGTGGCCGCCGTCCTGCCCGCCGATCCGACGGCGCGCACGATCATGGGCGATCTGGTCGTGGTCGACGGCCTGGCCGGGTTCTTCCGGCTGCTGTTCATCTTCGCCGGCCTGATGACGGTGCTCTTCGCCTGGACCAGCGAGGAGATCATGGGCCGCAAGCGGGAGAACAAGGGCGAGTTCTTCGCCCTGACCGTGCTGATGACCGCGGCCATGTGCGTCATGGCCGAGGCCCGGGACCTGCTGATGCTCTACCTGTCCATGGAGGCGGTGGGACTGATCAGCTACGTCATGGCCGGCTACATGCGCACCAGCCTGCGCAGCACCGAGGCGTCCCTGAAGTACGTGATCTTCGGTTCGGTGAGCAGCGCCATCATGCTCTACGGCATCTCTCTGCTGTACGGCATGACCGGATCGATGCAGTTCGCCGGGATCCGGGAAGGGCTGATGGGCGGCCAGACCAGCGCCTTCGGGCTGCTCGTGGCGACCGTCCTGGTGCTCGTGGGTATGAGCTACAAGATCGCCGCGGTGCCCTTCCACTACTGGTGCCCCGACGTCTACGAGGGGTCCCCGACTCCCGTCAGCGCCATCTTCTCCGTCGGTCCCAAGGCCGCCGGCTTCGCCCTGATGATCCGCTTCTTCTACACCACGCTGGCCGAGGGTCCCGACGCAGCGGGCGGTTCGGGCCTGATCGCCGCCATCAACTGGCCCTTGCTGGTGGCCGTGATGGCCGCGGTGACCATGACCTACGGCAACCTGGTCGCCTTGCGCCAGGACAACGTCAAGCGCATGCTCGCCTACTCGAGCATCGCCCACGTCGGATACATCCTGATGGGGTTCGTTCTGCTGACGGGCCAGGGCCTGCAGGCCATCCTGTTCTACCTGCTGGTCTACACCCTGATGAACCTGGGGGCCTTCTTCTTCGTGGTGGCCGTCAACAACCACCTCAAGAGCGAGGACCTGGCGGACTACGTCGGGCTGGGCTTCCGCGTCCCCTGGGCGGGCGTGATGATGGTCGTCTTCCTCGCCTCCCTGACGGGGGTACCGCCCTTCGCCGGCTTCGTCGGGAAGCTGTACCTGTTCACCGCCGTCATGGATCGGCAATGGTTCTGGCTGGTCATCATCGCCGCACTGAACAGCGTGGTCAGCCTCTACTACTACTTCAAGGTGGTCAAGGTGATGTTCCTGATGCGTCCGGCCGAGGGCGCGGATACGACCCCGTTGAAGTTCCACTGGCTGCAGTACACGGTGCTGGCCCTGCTGGCCGTTCCTACCCTGGCCCTGGGTCTCTATTTCGGCCAGTTCAAGGGGTTGGCCGACCAGGCGATCGCCATGATGACCACGGGCTTCTAGCCCCCTTCGCGCTCCGGAAGCGAACAGGCCGTCCCGTACGGGGCGGCCTGTTCACGTTGAAGGGCGGATGGGCTACCAGGCCGGTCCTTCCCCGCTGCGGTCGCGGTCCTCGAAGGAGCAGGTCCCCTTCTCGACGTGGCCGCGGTAGCAATCCTCGTGCGAATGGGCGAAGTGATCCTCGAGGGCGCGGCACAGGGCGGGGCGCTTCAACCAGCGGCCCCGGTCGTCGACCAGCAGCGAGTTGTCCAGTTCGGACTTCTCTCCCCGGTACAGTCCGAACAGCCTGACCCGGTCGGGTCCGAACCCTTCCTCGTCGAGGCACTCCACCAGCCCGCACAGGGTGTCGGAGAAGTAGTGGTCATACACCGGTTCGGCGCCCTTGCCTTCGAGGATGTCCACCCGGCCCTCGTAGGTGTAGGGCAGGGTCCGGTCCTTCTTGGACTGCGGTCTGGCAGTCCCCTTGATCAGCCCCATCCCATCCTCCTTCGCGTCCCGCACCCTTCATTGAACGACCATGTTCATCATAAACGGTGGGCCGGGCGGCGTCAACGCGGGCGGGCCGCGCCGGAGGGGTAAAAGGAAGCCGCCCCCACGCGGGGGGCGGCAGGCGCACGAATCCGGGACGGTAGCGGGAATCTACCGGAAAAGCGACTTGACGGCGCCGAAGGATTCGGTCTCGGGAGAGTCGAAGGTCTTGGCGGGGGAAAGGTCCCGCATGAGGCCGGCGAAGTCCCCGCCGGCGGCGCTGGCGCTGGGGCCGATGACGGCGTAGGTGTTGACGCCGTCCGAAATGAAGGTGCTGTAGAACGTCTGGCCGTGGCCGCGGGCGCCGGTGCGGGAATTGGCGATTCCGCCGACGGTCACGCCGAAGCTGGGGTTCCCCAGGATGTCGGGGTCGATCCCGGAGAAGGTCACGGATTCACCGGGGGCGAAACCGGAGAAGAAGGCGATGACCCGCTCGGTGTCGATGCCCGTGGTGCTGGTCAGGGTCGCCGGCCCGGAAAAGGCGCCGAAGGTGTCCCAGATGATGTGACCGTCGTTGGCGCTCGCGCCGTCGATGCCCCAGGCGTCGATTTCCACGGGGGCGTTGTTGACGATGGTCAGGTTGATGGCGAAGGAGGTCGCGGGTCCGGGGAAGGTGCAGGTGGCGTTGGCCACGTCGGCGAAGATGGGCGGTTCCAGGGTCCCCTTGCCCGCATGGGTGACGTTGAGGTCGGAATCGGCGAAAGCGGCGGGGCCGGCGATCATGACGGCGAAAGCCAGAGCGAGTACGGTCAGTTTCTTCATGGTGGTCCTCCGATCCAGGGCCTTTGGCAAGGCCGCAGGGTGGTATGAGTCAGGTGGATCGGCACTCCGGATTAGGCCATTTCGCACGTGCGGAGTCTCTCCACAGCGCCGGTGTTTTGGCCGTTCTCCCCTCCCGCCGACCACACCCCGAATCTGGTCTCCAATGATATTGGATCCAAGTTCAAGATCTTACGGCATGGATTCCCCTTAAAACAAGATAAAATTTGTATTTTTTTGAAAGGAGAAGTCGGTGCTCGATGGGGAAAAGCAAGGCGGGGGTCTCGACAAGGACCCCCGCATCGCCGGCCCATGGTCCCTGGCCCGGCCCGGAACAATCAGGTCAGCGGCCGTTCAGCGTGCTTGCGAACCGATGATCCGGGCTCGAACCCCCGGGATCATCTGAGAATCAGGACTTTTCGCGTCAGTTCCTGACTGACTGCGGGTCCCCTGACCAGCAACCGGGCGAAGTAGGTCCCGTCGGCCACCGGTCGGCCATCCCGGTCCCGGCCGTCCCAGCTGACGACCTGGGGACCGAGGTCCTGTTCCGCCTTCAGCACGGTCCGCAGGCGCCGGCCCCTGACATCGTAGATCTCCAGCCGGGCCTGAGCCCGCTCGGGCAGGGTGTAGGTGAAGGTCGTCCGCCCGGGTGACGGATTGGGGGAAGGCTGGGCGAAGCTCACCCGGGTGAGGGCGCCGGTCGGGTCCCCGACCCCGGTCACCACGTCCTCGGGGCAGCTCAGGCAACCCGTCCTCTGCGGGTCGTAACCGAACATGGGCCAGGCCCCGGTTCCGGTGTTCAGTGTGTTGTTGATGTCGACCAGGAATAGTTCGGTCTGGCTGAGGTAGGCGATCTCCGCGCGGCCGTCCAGGTCCACGTCGCCCAGGGCGGGAGAGACCTGGATCGGATCGGTCGCCGGTTTGGGCCAGCCGGGGATGAGGGCGGCGAAGTTGGACCAGGCCCAGATGCTCCGGTCGCGGGATCCGATGATCACGTCGGAGGTGTAGGTCCCGTCGACAAGTCCGATGATCGGCGCACCCAGCAGGTACCAGCCGTAGGTTGTCTCCCGGGGATAGGATGTGCAAACGGCCCCGGTCTGGTAGTAGAGGTTCACCGTCCAGTTCCGCTCTGCGAAGGCGATCTCGGGTTCGCCGGTTCCCAGCAGGTTGCCCAGGGCGGCGCTGGTCAAGGGCGAGCCTGACGGCATGGTCCGGGGCCACCCGGGCCAGTCGCTGCCGTCGCCGTCCTTGACCACCAGGGTCCCGTCCATCGTGGGGATGACGATCTCCACGTCACCGTCCAGGTCGAAATCCGCGAGACTGGGCGCACCGGAAGCGGCGGCGGGAATGGACTTCCAGAGGATCCAGGCGGGATCGTGCAGTTGGACGGCCAGGACGAAATCCTGACCGGCGGCGACGATCTCGGAGATCCCGTCCCCGTCGATGTCGCCGATGGCAGGCGGATGCGAGAAGAAATCGCCGGACGGAGCGGTCCAGTCCAGGGCCCCCGGGACGGGTTCCCCGCGATGGTTCAGGCAGGTGATCTTCGGGCCGCAGAGGACCGCGGCGGTCCGGGGATAGGGCCCTCCCAGGGCTCCGATCACCACGAAAGCAGGATCGGCGGTGGGCATCGTGTGGGGGAAGCCCGCCAGGGGGGATCCATCCTCCTTGTATCCGAACACCTTGCCGTCGGCGCTGCCCACCAGCAGGCTCAGGCGCCCGTCCAGACCCAGGGCGCCCACGGCGACGGGGCCGAGGGACAGGGTGGCGGGCACGGTGACCGGCCAGCCGTCCACGGTCGACCCGTCGTGGTGGTGGGCCACGATCCGGTTGCCGGCATCGGTGAAGACGATCTCGAGGTCCCCGTCGCGGTCCAGGTCCACCACCGCAGGGGCGGAGCGAGGTGCGTGATCCAGGGCCACGGGGAAGCCGTCCTCCAGGTTGGGGTAGCCGGGATCGGCCCGCCACTCCGCGTCGAAGTAGACTTCGACCGGCTCGTCGTAGTCGTAACCGATGAAGGGCCAGGCGACGGCCAGGCGATCGTCGTGTGAGGGGTCGAGAGCGAGACTTTTTTGGGCATAGATGCCGTTCATGTAGGCGACATCCCCGAAGTACTCCATTGCGGTCCAGGAGGAAAGGTCCGAACGGTGAGCTCGGATGATTCCGGGAGAAAAGCTCATGGTCAGGCAGATGAAGCTACCGGAAGACGCCTGATACAGGAGATCGTCGAGGAAATAGATGCCGGCAGGGGCGGTATGGACCCCGGGGAAGGTGCCGCCTGAATCCAGGGAATAATAGTGCTCGATGGTCATGCCGACCGCAGAGCCGGCCTCGGACCTGCTGTTTCCGATCAGGACTTCGGAAGAGGTGACGGAAGCTGCGACCCTTGTCCGGTACTCGTCGACGCCGTTGGTCGAGGACGTCACCATGATGGCGGGATCCCAGCCGGCGAGCCCCCCGCTCCCGTTGGCGGAACAGCGCCGGTAGCGGCAGGCCTCGTCGAAGGTGGCCCCGGCCCGGGGGGAGAAGGTCCAGGAAACGTGGACGTAGGATCCGTACCCCCAGCACACCTGGGGCTGGTTGTATTCCCGGTCGCTGCTGCTGAGGGTGGCGATCTCGTAGGGCGCCTCGAAAGTGGTCCCCCGGTCGGTGCTGCGGGAATACCAGATGTCGCCGCCGGTGGCGTCGTTGTCCTCGGCGACCAGGTACAGGTAGTAGGAGGAATAGGATTCGTTGTCCGTCGCCAGGTCGGGGTAGTCGAAGTCCGAACCGGGGACGGCCATGACGACCACCGGAGGACTGAAGGCGGCGACGGTTCCGCTGAGTTCCGCGTGGACGAGGTGGATCTCGTCGTCGTTCAGCAGGCTTTGGCGCCGGTAGGCGAGGTAGAGCCGGTCCTCCGCTCCCTCGGCCACCACCAGGGATGGATGGGAGTATGTCTCCGCTGCGCTGGAGTGGCTCAGCGTTCCCCACAGGGACCAGGAATCGCCGCCATCCTGGGACCGGTAGATCCTGATCTCGTAGCCGGTGAGTTCGACGTCCACCTGGACCGCGGCGTAGATGTCGCCGTTCTCGGCGATGTCCAGATCCACGTCCCTGACTTCCAGGTCGGAGGTGACCAGGACGTCGTCCCCGCCGAGGTCGTCGAAAGGGGCGGCCTTGAGGTCCCGGCTCAACGACTCCAGCAGGGCCTTCTCCCGGGCCGCGGCGGGGGATTCCCGGCCGGGGGCAAGGTCGCCGGAAAAGGGAAGGGCCTCGTCCGGGGCCAGGACCGAAACCCCGGGGCCGCGGGGGATCGGGGGATGATCGGCGGGCCGGTCATGACCCGCGAGGACCGAACCCCCGGTCGCCAGGGCCAAGGCCCCGAGCAGGATACCTACATGGATGGATTTTTTGAATGACATGATGATCCCTCCAATTCGAGTCGAATTCGTTCCCCATCCAGGCATCATATCACAATGAAACAACACGTTCAAATCCAAGTGGATATCCAGGATTTCCTGTCTCCGGGCCAAGCGACCTGTTAGTCGCTAAATATCAAATTCATGGGACATTCTTGGCCAAATCCCCACCCGGATACTGTGGATTTTGAAAATTTGTTTTCTTTTGGGGAAAATATGTTACGATCCTTCCACAACTGGGACTCGCCCCCGATTGCATCACCCTCGGGTCACCCGTCCCTCCATCCGGACAACTTGCCTTGCCCTGCCGCCGGCAGGAACCTTGGAGGTCTGCACTCATGAAATCCTTGCTCGCGATCATCGCCCTGCTGACCCTGGCCGCGCCCGCCCTGGCCGGCCCCATCTACGACATGGAAGTCGGCGGTCTGTACGCCGAAGGGGACTACGTGACGGTGGTCTGCGCCACGGTGACCGCGGTCACCGCCTACGGTTGCGCCATCGCCGAGGCTCCGTTCCAGATGGGCAACAGCACCTGGGTCTATCTGGGGTCCGGCCACACCGCGCAGGTGGGGGACATCGTCACGGTGTATGCGCCCTACTTCGAGTACTACGAGCTCACCGAACTGGATGTGGGCCACTACACGACGGCCGATCCGGCGGCGACCTTCACCAAGGTCGGGGTCTGCACCATCATGCCGGATCCCATCCCCATCACGGCCGCGGAGATCATGGCCGCTCCCGAACACTACGAGAGCTGCATCGTCTGGCTGACCGACGGTTTCCTGGTGACGGACATCCTCACCTACGGGGAATGGCTGGCCGACAGCCACGAGACCGGGACCCAGATCTACTTCGACGACTACTGGTTCGACGAGACCGGCCTGATGGTCGGCGACTGCGCCAACTGGGCCCTCGGGATGTGGACCTACAACTTCGGCGCCTTCAAGCTCGAGCCCTTCGTGGACGGCTTCCCTCCCGTGGATTGCACGGTGGATGCGGAGCGGACGAGCCTGGGCGGCATCAAGGCGCTCTTCCGGTAGACATTCCGGATCCGGACGCATGGGCCCGGCGTCTGCCGGGCCCATTTTTTTGCCGCCTTGCTGTCGGACTGTTTCACTCCGAAATTGTCGGGGAAACTGGACGACCCTTCAGCAGGAGGACCCGATGAAAATCCCCGCCCTTGTTCCGATCCTCGCCGTCGCCCTGACCCTGAGCCAGGGGACCGCGGCTGCGGCCATCGCCCACAAGACCGTCACCTTCGAACACGACGGCGTCGTCCTCGAGGGCTACCTGGCCTGGGACGATGCCCTGGATGGCCCCCGGCCCGGCGTCCTGGTGGTCCACCAGTGGATGGGCCTGAGCGACAACGAGCGCATGCGGGCGGACATGCTCGCGGAAATGGGCTACGTCGCCCTGGCCACCGACGTCTACGGACAGGGGGTCCGTCCTGCGGACACGTCGGAAGCCGGCCAGGAGGCGGGCAAGTACTACGGCGACCGGGAGCTGTTCCGGGCCCGCCTGGCCGCCGGGCTGGCCGAGCTGCGCCGCCAGCCTGGGGTGGACCAGGAGCGCATCGCGGCCATCGGGTACTGCTTCGGCGGGGGCGGAGTGCTGGAACTCGCCCGGTCGGGCGCGGACCTCGAAGGGGTGGTCAGCTTCCACGGCAGTCTCGACACGCCGATGCCGGCGGAGGCCGGCGCCATCAAGGGCAAGATCCTGGTGTGCCACGGCGCGATCGATCCCTACGTCAAGCCGGAGGCGGTCCATGGTTTCCTGGAGGAGATGGAGGCGGTAGGGGCGGACTACCAGCTGATCATGTACTCCGGGGCCGTCCACGCCTTCACCCAGAAGGGCGCGGGGGACGATCCCTCGCGCGGTGCGGCCTACGACGAGAAGGCGGACCACCGGTCCTGGCGGGCCATGCAGGACTTCCTGGGCGAGATCTTCAGGTAGGCCCGAGGGGTCAGCCCCTCGTGAGCTCCTTCAGGATCTGGACGGTCCGCCAGACCTCATGGAACGTGCCGTACAGCGGGGAAGGACAGAAGCGGATCACGTCCGGTGGACGGAAATCGGGAACGATTCCCCGCTCGATGAGAGCCTCGCACACCTGAGCGGCCCCCGAGGGGACCTCCACGGCGACGTGGCCACCCCGTCGCTCGGCCTCCCTCGGAGTGCCGATGACCAGGCCGTGATCGGGTCCCGTCAGCTCGGCATCGATCAGTTCCATGAGGTAGCCGGTCAGGGCGAGGGACCTTTCGCGGATCCGCTCGATCCCGGCCTCGGCGATCACCCCCAGCGAGCCGAGCAGGGTGGAGGAGCCGAGGATGCCGGGCGAGGATATCTGCCAGCGCCCCGCCGTGGCCTGGGGCCTGAATTCCAGATCCATCTCGAACTGGGTTTCCTTGTCGTTGCCGAACCAGCCGCACAGCAGGGGTTCGCGGTCCCAGTGCCGGCGGTTGACGTAGAGGAACGCCGAGGCTCCCGGCCCCCCGTTGAGATACTTGTAGCTGCACCAGACCGCGAAGTCGACGCCCCAGTCGTCCAGGCGGTGGGGCAAAACGCCTGCCGAGTGACTGCAGTCCAACCCGAAGAAGATGTCCCGCTCCCGGGCGGCCGCCGCGAGGTAGGCCACGTCCAGCAGCTGGCCGCTGCGGTACAGGACCGAGGGCAGGAAGAGCAGGGCGGTCTCCTCGGTCATCAGGTCGACGATGGTCCGTTCGTCGAGCGTGCGGTCGTCGGGGCTGGGGACCAGGACGAGATCCCGGCCGGGGTCGCGGCCCCGCAGCTTCAGCTGGCCCTGCAGGGCGTAGAGGTCGGTGGGGAAGTTGAGGCTGTCGGCGAGGATCTTCACGCGGGCGCCGGCGGGCTGGTAGAAGCTGCTCACCAGGGCGTGGATGTTCACGGTGACCGTGGCCGAGTGGATCACGGCCTCGGGCTCGGCTCCCATCAGGGAAGCCATCAGGGCGCCGACGCGCTCGGCGCGGTGGAACCAGGGGGACTCCCCGGTGAACCATCCGGACACGCCGCAGGTCCGCCATTCGTCCAGGGTCTTCAGCAGGGCGGCCTCGGCCTCCCGGGACAGCAGGCCCAGGGAATTGCCGTCCATGTAGATGGATCCCGGCAGCAGGTGGAACCGGGAGCGGAAGCCGCGCAACGGGTCGGCGGCGTCGAGGGCGAGAGCGCGGGCCTCGCTCGTGTCTGGGGGTGCCATGATCCTCCCGGTCAGGTGCAGACCCGATTGCGGCCCGCCTGCTTGGCGCGGTACAGGGCCTCGTCGGCGCGCCGCAGCAGGCCGTCGGCCCCCTCACCGATGACCAGGGCAGCGGCCCCGATGCTGATGGTGGGATCGAGGGTGATCCCTTCCTTGCAGTAGCCATGGGCCTCGACGGCGGCGCGGATCCGCTCGGCCACCTCGACGGCGCCGTTGAGGGAAGTCCCCACCAGGAAGGCCATGAACTCGTCCCCGCCGTAACGGCTGGCCAGGCCCTTGCCCGCAACGATCCCGCCGATCAGCTTGCCGGTCTCGGCGATCGAGAAGGCGCCGAACTGGTGTCCGTGGGTGTCGTTGATCCGCTTGAGACCATCCATGTCCATCATCAGCATGCCCAATGGCGTCGAAGAGCCGTGAGCGACGGCCACGTGCCGCGCCAGTTCCTCGTCGAAGCGGCGCTTCGACGGCAGGCCGGTGAGCTCGTCGACGGTGATCAGCTTCTCCATCTCCCCCATGTAGTGGACGTCCACCGCATCGGCCAGGGAGAACTTCAGGATGGTCTTGCCCATGATGATCTTGTCGCCGGCCGACAGGGGCTGTTCGGTGATGCGGCGATCGTTGACGAACGTGCCGTTGGAACTGTCCAGATCGGTGACCAGGTAGCCGTCTGTTGCGGGGCAGTAGCTGACACGGCCGTGACGGCGGGAGATGGCCTGGTCCACCACCATGATGTCGGCGTCGGCCGAGCGGCCGAAGACGAAGGCGTCCTTGGCGAGCAGGATGACCCGGCCCATCTGTGGGCCGCTGAGGAACGTGAGGATGGGCTGCCGCCGGTGGAACCGGCCGTCCTGGTTGAAGTCCGGATCGAAGAGTTCGGTGTCTGTGTGGTCGCGCATCCCCCGTCTCCGCTCTTGGAGGTTTCGGTTTTCCCGGGCGCTTCCCGGAACCCGGCCGTCCCCGCAGACATGATATACCAAACGCAGTGAGCGGGCCGATGCAGTTCGGCCCTTCAGCATATACCCTGCCGGGCCGGCTTACAACCGTGGGATGGACAGGGGGATGGACGGTTGGGTCGGAGCCTCCCCGGAAAATCCGAGCCCGGCTACCTTGCGGACAGAGTTCAAGTCGGTCATCGTCTCTTGCCGGCTCCGGCTGGTCGGCGCGTTCCGGCGAGGCGAACAATAGCCGATGGTTCCACGGGGCTCGCCCCCGGCGCCGGCAATTCCAGCGCCCCCTGCGCCTTCTCGTGGATGTGCCGGTGGCA
>JAHJTW010000123.1 GCA_018829565.1 bacterium
GATCGCCGTGTTCTTCACCCAGATCGAACCCGGGGGCGCCGAGAACCTGGAAAAGCACATCGCCCTGCTGCTCGATAACCTCGCCTGATCGGCCTGCCGGAACCCCGCCGGCGCCCTGCCCGCTTTTTTTTGCCTGCCGCCGTTGATTTGGTTCAAGCGCGACCGTTTCCTGCCGATGATCATCCCAGCACCAATCCCTTGGGGCACACAGGAATGACTGGAGCAGCGTGACCGATTCCCCGACCAAACGGACCATCCTGGTCGTCGATGATTCTGCGCCGACCCGTCTGTATTTCAAGCGGTTCCTTGAAAAGCAGGGGTACAACGTGCTTGCGGCCGAGGACGGGGCCAAGGGGGCGAGGCTCGCCCTCGAGAACCTTCCCGACCTGATCCTCCTGGACAAGGAGATGCCGGGGATGCACGGGTTCGACGTGAGTCGCATCCTGCGCCGGAACGAGAACACCCGGGGCATTCCCATCCTGATGATCAGTTCGGAAAGCCAGACCTCGGAGAAGATCCGGGGGCTGGACATGGGCGCCGACGACTTCATTCCCAAGGGGGTCTCGGGGGACGAGCTGTTCTCCAAGATCCGGGCCTTCCTGCGGATCAAGGACCTGCAGGACCGCCTCAAGCAGGAATCCAGCAAGCTGAACCAGATCTTCCGCTACCTGCACGAGCCGGTGGCCATCTGCACCCATGAGGACAAGCTGGAACTGACCAGCAAGGTCTTCCTGGAGCTGTTCAAGCTGCCCCCGGAGGCCACCCGGTTCAAGACCATGACCGAGGTCCTTACCACCGTCGAGGTCCCGCTGGAGATCATCGAGGAGCTCCGGAACGGCTGCTTCCACGACGTCCAGTTCACGACCAACATCGACGGCAAGGTGACCCACCTGAGGGGGAGGACGGCGCCCATCCAGCTGGAGGGCGACGGGCCGGCCATGGCCTACATCTTCCGGGACATCACCCGGGACGTGGAGTCGGAGCGGATGAAGTCGGACTTCCACTCCATGATCGCCCATGACCTGCGGTCGCCCATGTCGGTGATCCAGGGCTACGTGGCGCTGATGGCCTCGGGCAAGACCGGTGAGATCAACGACACCCAGAAGGAGTTCCTCGGCAACGTGGTCCGCAAGATCACGGAGATGACCGCCCTGCTGAACGACTTCCTGGACATCTCCAAGATCGATGCGGGCTTCGTCAACCTCAAGCGCAGCAGGCTCGACCTGGCCCAGGTGCTGCGGGAAGTGGTGGGCGATCTGGGGCCCATGGCGGCGTCCAAGGACCTGAAGGTCGACCTGGAACTGCCCGCGGGGGAGCTCCTCATCCACGCCGATCCCCTGCGCCTGACCCAGATCCTGCGGAACCTGATGTCCAACGCCATCAAGTACAACGTGGAATCCGGCTGGATCAGGATCACCGCCCGGCCCGAGGGGGACTGGGCGCGCATCATCATCGCCGACGGCGGCATCGGGATGTCTCCCGAGGAGATCGCCGTCCTGTTCCAGCCCTACACCCGGGGCAAGAGCGAGCGCCAGATCAAGGGCGTGGGACTCGGCGTCGTGATCGTGAAGAAGCTGGTCGAGGCCCACGGCGGGACCGTCGATGTGGTGAGCGAGCCCGGCAAGGGATCCACCTTCACCTTCAACATGCCCCTGGCCGACGACACCATCCCGCAGGACGATCACGCGGACCAGGATCTGCCCCAGTACCAGACGACCTGACGTCCCTTTCCCCGGCGCCCGACCTCCAGGCCGCAGGTGGCTGCCCTCTGGCCGCCTGCGGCAGCAAATCGACCCCGGAAAATTTTTCCCATGCCGTCCCGCGATCCGGCGACGCATCCCCCCCGAGTCGACCTCCGCTTTTCTAACCTGCAGATTCCCATGGGTTTGACGCGGATCCGGCGGATGGCCGCCCGTGGGCCTCGCCTTCCCCGCCAGGGGTCCCTGATCCGGGGAACCGGGCACGTGGTTTGCCCTGACTGCCCGGACAATCAGGTCTTCGTCGAAAGGAACCCCCGTGATCCGGAGCTTGCGAACCGCCGAAAAGGCCATGCAGATGGAGCAGGTGCGGATCGACGCCCTGGCCAACAACCTGGCCAACGTCGATTCCACGGGTTTCCGGCAGATCCTGACCAGGGTGAAGGAAGAGAGCGAGGCCGCCGGCCCCGGCGGCGACCTCCAGGCCCTCAAGATGGGGCGCGAGGCCTGGGCGGCGCAGCCCAGGCTGGACATGGGGCACGCCCTGGACGTCAGGCCGGGCGCGATCGAGGAGACCGGACGCCCGACGGACGTCGCCATCATGGGGCGGGGATTCTTCGTGATCGGCACCGAGGAGGGGGAGCGCTACACGCGCAACGGGTCCTTCATCCTCAACGAGCAGCGCCAGCTGACCACACCGGAGGGGAAACTGGTGCAGGGCGAGGGCGGCCCCCTGACCCTGGACGGCAACGCCTTCAGCATCGAAGCCGACGGGACAGTGATCGTGGACGGCAACCAGGCCGGCAAGCTGCGCCTCGTCGACTTCGCCGAGCCCACCCGTCTGGAGCACATGGGCGCCAACCTCCTGACGGCGCCCGAGGACATGCAGGCCCAGCCCGTGCCCGCGGGGGAGGCCACGGTCGCCCAGGGCCACATCGAGGGCAGCAACGTCAACGCCATCGACACGCTGGTGGCCATGATCGCCGCCCAGCGCGCCTTCGAGGTGCAGTCCAAGGTCATGTCCACCGAGGATGAAATGCTGAACAAGTCGGTCAACAACCTGCCGCGGATCAGCGCCTAGCGGCCGCAGGGAAAGGTGACGCGAGATGATTCGAGCCATGGGGACCGCCGCTTCGGGCATGAAGGCCCAGCAGATGAACATCGACACCATCGCCAACAACCTGGCGAACGTGAACACCACCGGCTACAAGCGCAGCCACGCCGAATTCCAGGACCTCCTGTACGAGAAGGTCACGCCCGGAGGCCAGGTGGACGCCCAGGGCAACGCCCTGCCGACCCGGGTCGAGGTGGGGCACGGGGTCAAGCTCGTGGCGACCAACAAGAACTTCTCCCAGGGCACGGTGATCTCCACCAACAACCCCCTGGACCTGATGATCGAGGGCAACGGCTTCTTCCAGATGAGGATGCCGGACGGCACCCTGGCCTATTCGCGCGACGGCAGCTTCAAGCTCGACGCCGAGGGCAACGTCGTGAATTCCGCCGGGTACCGCCTGGAACCGGCCATCCAGATCCCCCAGGACGCCGTGGAGATGGGCGTGTCCCGCGACGGGATCGTCAGCGTCATCGTGTCGGGGGACTCGGCCAACGTGCAGGAGATCGGGCAGCTGGAACTGGCGCGGTTCCCCAACTCCGCCGGCCTGGCGGCCAGGGGAGGGAACCTGTTCGTCGAATCGCCGGCGAGCGGCGCGCCCATCCTCGGCAATCCCGGGCTGGACGGGATCGGGGAGATCGCCTCGGGCTTCCTGGAGGAGAGCAACGTCGAGACCGTGGATGAACTGGTCAACATGATCTCGGCCCAGCGGGCCTACGAACTCAACTCGAAGACCATCACCATGGCCGACGAGATGCTGCAGACCGTCAACCGGCTGAAGAGGTAGTCCCCGATGACGACCCGAGCGACAGCCGCACTGCTCCTGGCGGTCCTCCTGGGCGGCCTCGCCGGTCGGGCGGACGCCTGGGTCTGCACCCTGCCGGATTCGCTGACCGTGGACGGGGACAGGCTGACCCTGGGCCGGCTTTCCACGAGCCCCGTGCCTTCGGGCGTGGCCGGGCTGAACCTGCTGGCCGGCGGGCAGCCGAACACCACCGTCACCCTGGACCGCAAGACGGTCCTGCGGAAGCTGGTGTCCGGCGGCCTTGCCGCGGGCGTCCAGTTCCGGGGAGCGTCCGCCACCACCGTGGTCTTCGCGGGAGCCACCGTGGCTGCCAACGACCTGGTGCGGGCCATGCAGGAAGCCCTAGCGCCCCTGCTCCCGGCCGCGGAACCCGGGGCGCCGGCGACCTGGTTCGAGGTGGAATACGGCAGGGGAGGAGTCGGCGCGGTGGGCGCCTGGCGGCTGGTTCCCCTGGATAACGCCGTTCTGGCCCCCGGGCGCCAGCAGGTGCGGTTCCGGTTCGAGGACGACCTCCACACCGAGATCATCCCCGTGACCGTGATCGTCCACCGGTACGGGGAACTGGCCACTCCCCTGCGAGCCATCGGCCACGATCAGGAACTTTCAGCCGACATGTTCGCCTGGGAATGGGCGGACCTGGCGACCGGGACCAAGGGCCGGCTGGTCGGCCGCAGGGTGCTGGAGGGGACCTGCGCGGCGCGGACCCTGACCCCTGACACCCAGCTGCTCGAGCAGGACATCCGGAGCATCCCGGTCGTGCGTGCCGGCGACCCTGTGGAACTTGCCGTCCGCCGCGGCGGCGTGGCGGTCTCCGCCCGGGCGTTCGCCCGGCAGGACGGAACCCTGGGACAGACCATTCCGGTCCGCAACGAGCTGACCGGCGACCTCGTCAACGCCCGGGTCGTGGGCCCCGGGTCCGTGGAATGGAGACGATGATGCGGAACCTGATGCTGGCCCCGGCGATCGCCGGCGCCCTGCTGCTTTCCGGCGGAGCCGCGGCGGGCAAGACACCCCTGATCGATTTCGATACGGGGGCCTCCCTGGTCACCAACATGAAGGCCCACCGGGTAGGGGATCTGCTGACGATCATCATCACCGAGAACGCCTCGGCCAACGCCGGCAGCAAGACCAAGGCGGACAACAAGAGCGAGCATTCCGGCGGCGCAGGGCTGGGGTTCCTCAGCTTCATCCAGCCCTGGGAACTGTCCGTCGAGAACAAGTACAAGGGTGACGGGGACACCGAGCGCAGCGGCAGCCTGAGGGCCGAGATCACCGCCAGGATCGTCGAGGTCCTGCGCAACGGCGACCTGCGCATCACCGGCACCCGGATGATCAACATCAACGGGGAGAAGCAGCTGATCGAGATCACCGGCGTCTGCCGGCCCCGCGACATCGCACCCGACAACACCATCATGAGCACGTACATCTCCGACGCCCAGATCGCCTACAACGGATCCGGAATGGTCACCGACACCGCCCAGCCCGGGGTGGTCACCAAGATCATCAACTGGCTTTTCTAGGAGATGACATGAACGCCCGCATCATGACGCAATCCCGCAGCAGGAAGAACCGGAGGCAGGCCGTCCTGGCCCTGGTGATCCTGCTCTGCGCAGCCGGATCCGCCGCCCAGGACGAGGTCCGGATCAAGGATCTCGCCATCCTGGAGGGGACGGCCCGCGAACCCCTGGTCGGGTACGGCATCGTCGTCGGCCTGAACGGGACGGGGGACAGCGCCAACGCCGAGATGACCATGAACAGCCTGGCGACCATGCTCGAGAAGATGGACGTGACCGTGGATCCCCAGGCCCTCAAGCCCAAGAACGTGGCCTCGGTGATGGTGACCGCGAGACTCGATCCCAACGCCAACGTGGGGTCCATGCTCGACGTGATCGTCAGCTCGGTGAACGACGCCTCCAGTCTGGAGGGGGGGCTGCTCATGATGACCCCGCTGATGGCGGTGGACGGGACCATCTGCGCCCTCGCCCAGGGGAGCGTCTCCATCGGCGGGTTCAACATCAAATCCGGCGAGGGCAACAGCTTCCGGAAGAACCACGCCCAGGCGGGGATCATCCCCAACGGCGGGACCGTCAAGGTCCCCCTGCAGGGCCAGTACCTGCGGGACGGCGCCGTCAGCTGGCTGCTGCACAATCCCGACTTCACGACCGCGGCCGAGGTGGCCCGCGCCATCAACCTCAACTTCGGGGTGGACCTGGCGAGGGCCCAGGATTCCCAGCGCATCGAGGTCCGCCTCACGCCCGAGCAGCGGAGCGACCCGGTCGACTTCATCGCCCGCATGGGGGAGATCTCCGCCCGCAGTGACGCCGTGGCCAGGGTCGTCATGAACGCCCGGACCGGGACCATCATCGTCGGCAAGAACGTGAAGCTGAGCGAGGCTGCGGTCGCCCACGGAACCCTGAAGGTGGTCGTCAACACCACCTACGGCGTTTCCCAGCCCAATTCCTTCAGCCGGACCGGCGACACGGTCGTGGTGCCGCAGACCAACACCAGCGTCTCGGACCGGGAGGCCCGGGTCCTCCACGTCCCGGACACGAGCACCGTGGCCGACGTGGTGTCCGTCCTCAACGAGATCGGGGCCAGCCCCCGCGACATCATCGCCATCCTGCAGGCCCTGAAACAGGCCGGATCCCTCCAGGCCGAACTGGTCCTGATGTAGCCGGCATGGGTCTGGACGTGGGCATGGGACCGGCGAACATGGTGGAGGGCGCGCTCTCCACTTCGGGTTCGCGCAAGCTGGAGAACCTGGCTGCGGGACTCCAGTCCGGCGGTGAGGACAAGGCCGCGCTGCAGGCCGCAGCCCGGGAATTCGAGGCGGTGTTCCTCAACCAGCTGTTGAAGGCCATGCGCTCCACGGTGCCCGACAACGAGCTGTTCAATTCCAAGGGTCCCACCAAGTTCTACCAGCAGATGTACGACGCCGAACTGGCCAAGGGGATGGCTTCGGGCCCGGCCAAGCTGGGTATCGCGGACCTGATCGTCCGCCAGCTGGAAAAGGCAGGACCACAATCCAGGACTGCAGAACCCGGCGAGCCGGCCGGACCGCCGGCTCCGGCCATGACGGCGGCCGGCGCCGCCGACCGCTACCGGAACTTCTCGGCCATCGGGCGGAACCAGGCCCTCGACCTGCGTCTGCGCTCCCTGGCCGAGGCCCGGGGCGATGCCGTGGCCGACACCCTGCGCCGGTTCGAGCCGGAGATCCACCGCGCGGCCGCGTCCGAGGGGCTCGATCCCGCCCTGGTGCTGGCCGTGGTCATGGTGGAGTCGGGCGGTGATCCCACCGCTCGTTCCGGCAAGGGCGCCACGGGGCTCATGCAGCTGATGCCCGCGACGGCAGGGGAACTGGGCGTGGAGGATCCCGCCCATCCCGGGCAGAACCTCGAGGGAGGCGCCCGCTACCTCGCCCGGATGCTCGAGAGGTACGACCAGAACCTGGAACTTGCCCTGGCGGCCTACAACGCCGGGCCAGGCCGCGTGGACCGGGCCGGCAAGGCGGTGCCGGACATCCCGGAAACCCGGCGCTACGTCGAGAAGGTGCTGGACCATTTCCACGCACTCGGCGGTGGCACGAATCTGGATGGGTCCGGTCCGTAAGGACGTGGCGGCAACCATCCTGGAGATGACCCGATGCAAGGAAGTCAGCAGATCATTCAGGCCAATGACGGGGATTGCGCCCGTCTGGAACGGCTCCTGGCGCAGGAGGAGACCCTGTACCGGCGTCTGTTGCGCCTGGCCTGGCGGCAGAATTCTTACATGAAGCGGCAAGATGTGGACCGCCTGGAGGCCAACGCCAGGGAATGGAACCGCTACCTGCCCGCCGCCAATGCGGCCCGGGCGGAACGGGAAGCGGCGGTCGCCGCCCTGGCGGGACGCCGGGGCATGGCCATCCCCCCCGACACCCTGACCGCAATTTTGGCGGGAACCGGATCCGTATCCCGGGGGAGGGTCCTGGCCGTCCTCGCACGACTCAAGACGACGGTGGGGCGCCTGGCCCGGCAGAACGAGCTGAACCGCCTCCTGGCCGACTTCTGCCTGGACCTGGCCAGGGAGGAATCCGAGATCTTCAAGCGCTGCGTTCTGGACGATCCCAGCGGACGCTACGGACACAACGCCCAGCGCGCCGATCGCGGCCCCGGCGGGGTCATCGTGCGTCAAGCCTGAAAGGATCCCCATGTCCGGTCTGAACTCCATCATGGACACCAGCTTGTCGGCCCTCTACGCGGCCCAGGCGGGGTTGGCTACAACCGGCCACAACATCGCCAACGCCAACACGCCCGGTTACAGCCGGCAGACGGTCCTGTTCGCGGCCCGACGTCCGGATCTGCTCCCCTACGGAGCCATCGGGCGGGGGGTGGAGATCCAGGGGATCCGGCGCATCCAGGACGAATTCCTGCTGAACAACCTGCGCGCCCAGAGCGCCCGGTACGAATCCTATGCGGCCATGGACACCACCCTGTACGAGATCGAGGCCATCATGGGGTCGGTGGACAACGACCACCTCGGTGATGCCCTGAACAACTTCTTCAACTCGTGGAACGCCCTGGCCCAGCCGCCGGTCAACACCTCCCTCAAGGAGGACGTGGTCACCAACGCGGTGAGCCTGGTCAACGACTTCCACTCCGTCAGCGATTCCCTCGACGACCTCGAGGCCGACATCGAACTCGGCATCCAGTCCGAGATCGCCAACCTGAACCGTCTGCTGACCCAGGTGGCGGACATGAACAAGCAGATCATGGCCTCGGAGACCAACGGGGAACCCGCCAACGATCTGCGCGACCAGCGCGACTACCTGATCACCGAGGTCTCGAAGATCGCCCAGGTCTCCGTGCACGAACGCGAGGACGGGACCAAGGACGTCATCCTGGCCGGACGCACCATGGTGGCCCGCGACAGCGTGACCCTGTTCGAGCCGACCTACGAGAAGACCGCCGACGGCTACCAGATGACCATCGTGACCCAGGGAACCCTGCAGAAGGTCGCCCTGTCTGACGGCAAGCTGTCGGGGCTGCTCGAGAGCCGCGACACGCACGTGGCGAGCGTCCGGGAGCAGCTCGATGCGGTGGCCGTCCAGCTGATCGAGGACGTCAACGCCCTGCACACCCAGGGCCGGACATCGCTTTCCAGCGGTCAGGCCTTCTTCACCGGCGACAGCATGCACACCATCGGGGTCAACGAGGCCATCCTGTCCAATTCCGACCTGGTGGCCATGGGCCGCAGCGGAGCGGACGGCGACACCGCCCTGGCCCAGGAGATCGCCGACCTGGCCAACGCGGGCCGCGGCGGCGTGGGCACCAAATCCGTCACCGACAGCTACCGGGCCTTCCTGACCAACGTGGCCAGCAAGCGGGCCAGCTACGAGTTCATGGTGGAGAACCAGCAGAACGTGGTGGCCTCCCTGGAGACCCGGCTGGCGAGCGTCGCCGGGGTCAGTCTGGACGAGGAGGGCGCCAACATGGTCAAGTTCCAGAACAGCTACAACGCGGCGGCCAAGGTCATTTCCACCGTCCAGGAGCTCTACGACACGCTCCTGAACATGGTCTGATGAGAACCGGAACAGAGAGGCGGCCATGAGCATCCGGGTCACCGACAGCTACCTGTCCTCCATCCTGGTGGGCGACCTCAACCGCAGCCTGGGCTACATGCTCAAGCAGCAGCGGATGGCGGGGTCCATGCGGAGGGTCAACTCCTTCGCCGACGATCCCCGCTCGGTGAGCTCGATCCAGCGCTACAACCAGCTGATCGCCACCAACACCGAGTACATGGACAACGTCTCCCGCAGCCGGATCATCGTGGACTCGACGGACACCGCCTTGCAGAACATCAGCGACGTGCTGGCCAGCGTGCGGGAGCTCGCCATGCGCGAGTCCTCGGCCCTGGCCACGGATCAGACCATGAGTATCGCCGTGGTCGAGGTCGACAACTTCGCCAACCGCCTGCTGGACGTCCTCAACACCACCGTCGAGGGGAACTACATCTTCGGGGGCCAGCGCACCAGCCAGCCCGCCTTCGTCCGCAGCGGCGACACCATCCTCTACAACGGGGACGACGCGGAGATGTTCAGCCGGGTCGGCCCCAACAGTTCGATGGCCGTCAACATCCCCGGAGCGGTGTTCCAGGGGACGCAGAGTTCGACCTTGGGCGGCAGGGCCGACATGGCCCCGCGGATCCAGACGACCACCGACCTCGCCGACATCAACCTGGGCGAAGGATTCGATTCCGGTTCCATCCTCATCGAGGACGGCCTGGGCAACGCCTGGTCGGTCGATCTTTCCAGCTGCCTGACCATCGGCGACGTCATCACGACCATCAACACGGAGACCGGCGGCGTGGTCACGGCCGGTCTCAAGTCCGACGGTTCGGGTCTGGAACTGGTTGGCGTGGGCCCCCTCAACGTCCAGGACGAAGGGGATTCCACCTCGGCGACGTCCCTGGGATTCTCGACCACGAGCCAGGGCGGCATCCTGACCGGCCGGGACATCCGGCCGGCGGCCTCGAGCACCACCCTCCTGGCCGACATCGAATCCCTTTCCGGGTCGCTTCCCCTGGGCAGCATGGAGGTGGAGTGGCAGGGGTCCACCTACACGATCGATTTCTCCACGGCGACCACCCTGGGCGACCTCGAGACCATCTTCGAGGCTGCGGTCCCGGGGATGGAACTGGACATCCGCGACACCTCGCTCTCCCTGCTCGGCGGGAGCCCCGAGACCTTCACGGTGATCAATGCCGACGCCACCAACACCGCCTCCCTGCTGGGTCTGGCGGGGACCGGAACCCCTGTCCGCCTGTTCGGCATGCTCGAGGACCTGAAAGGCTATCTCGAAGCGGGAGACCAGGATTCGGTGCGGGGGGTGATGGTGGAGCTTGCCACCCTGGAGGACACCGTCTATCAGCTGATGATGCGCAACGGCGGCCGCCAGCGGGACCTCGACTGGGCGGACGGCATCCTCCACCAGCGGGACGAGCGGCTGCGCAGCAACCTGTCCCTGGAATACGACGCCGACATCGCCCAGGTCGCCTCCGATCTGAGCCGGGCCGAGGCCAGCTACCAGGCGTCCCTGATGATCACGAGCCAGTTGTTCCAGTACAACCTGATCCAGTTCTTGAGGTAAGTCCAACGGGGCGCGGGAACGCCCGCCAACAAGGAGTCAATGATGCCGAGTTTCACCACATTGCGTTTCGGGGAGCTGGAGTACCGTGCCGAGGACGTGGTCATCCTTCCCGAAGGACTGGTGGGGATGCCCCAGCTGCGGCGATGGCTGCTGCTCGACCTGGGGAGCGACCAGGCCATGAAATGGATGCAGTCCCTCGACCGCGGGGATTTCGGCTTTCCCGTGACCCAGCCCTATTTCTTCCTGGATGCCTACGATTTCGACCTGCCGTCCCCGGCCAGGGAGAAGATCGGGAACACCAGGGAGGACCAGATCGCGGTGATGATCATCACCACGGTCCACCCCGGTGGAGCCAAGGTGACCGGCAACATGTTGGCGCCGCTGGTGATAGACACCGACACCAGGAAGGGCCTGCAGCTCACCCTGGACGGGGATTTCGACCTCCGGCAGGAGATCAATTACTTCAAATTTGGTCTTGCCGTGGGCGGGCAATCAGCAGACAATACGGCTCAGGAGCCTGCTGGGGAACCTGCGGCGGAGTCCGTCGGGGATCGCCAGGACTCGGCCGCCTCGGCTCCGGCCGAAACGGTTACCGTCTAGCATCCGCCTCGAGGCGGATGCTGGGGAACGGACAGGGAGGTCCCGTGCTCATCCTCAGCCGCAAACGCAACGAGAAGATCATGATAGGGGACGACATCTCCATCATGATCGTGGATATCCGCGGCGACCAGGTCCAGATCGGGATCGATGCGCCCCGCGCCATTCCCGTGCATCGCTATGAAATCTACGAGGAGATCAAGAGTACGACCCTGGGGGCGGCCGCGTCCGAGAGCGTCGACATGGACGCGATCCGCAAGAAGATGAACCAGACCAAGCCGTCCAAGGACGACTGAGCCCCGCACGCCTGCGGCACCCCCCGTATCATATCCCATTTTCAATCAAGGGGTTATGCGCGCCTGTCCAGGCAGCCCGTCCGGCACTGACGGGCGTCGGGTGCCGCCGCAGGGACCCCGAGCGACCGGCACATCTCCGTCTTCGCGCCGGCCATGACCGTGGCCGCCAGATCCTGGAGTTCCCGGTCCGCCAGCTTCAATTCCGTCAGCAGATCCGCACAGGCGGATTTTTCCGGGTCGGAAGCGGCCTGGTCGGCCTCGATGAAGGCGGCCATGGCCTGCTCCCTGGAGACCAGATGCTCGAGGGCGGTCGGCACGTCATCCCGGTCCAGGGCCTCGCACATGAGGCGGCTGAGGTCCAGGACTCGTTCAATGGTGTCTTTCAGGTGCATGTCAGGCCGATACCGAGAGGATTCCCTGGTTCGAGTGGGCGGGTTCTTTCTCCACCGGCTTGGTGGAATGGGGCCCGTTCGCACTCCTGTTGCCGCCAGGGCCCGATGCAGTTTCCGGGCCACCCTGGGCGTCCGCGGATGACTGGATCCTGTCCCGGGCCGCTTTCTGGCCCGTGCCGGCGGGGATCCGGCGCCAGGCGTCGAGGAGCGGTTCCAGGACCTCGATGGCGCTGCGGGCATGCCTGGATTCCTGATCGGCGATCATCTGGAGGCACTCGTGGAAGATGAAGTCGTAGATGGAATCGAGGTTCCGCGCGATGTCGCCCCCGATCGAGTGATCGAGAGCCGCCCGCAACTCCGTGATGATGCGCATCGCGTGGTTCAGTTTCCTGGTCATCTCCAGGCGGCCCCCGTCGTCGGCCGCCGCGACGGCCTCCTGGAGGTCGCTGACCGTCTTCTCGTAGAGCAGGACGATCATCTTCTCCTGGGTCATGGAGGAGAAATCGGCTTCCCGGTATCTCTGCAATCCCATGTTGTTGTACATTTTCGGCCGCTACTCCCGGATTCTAGTAGTACATGGCACTGGACAGGTAGTTCCCCTGGGCCTGGAGCTGGGAGACCATGGCTTCCATGGCCGTGAACTTCCGCTCCATCGTGACCCGGTAGGATTCGACGCTCCGTTCGTAGCGCTCGATGGACTGGTCGGCGTATTCGATCCTCTTGTTCAGGGAGTCCGTGGAGATCTTGAACAGGCCGTCGATGCTGTCGGTCATGTCTTCCACGGAATTGTCGACCAGGTACATCTTGCCGAGGTTGCCCTCACGTTCGATGAACAGGTCCCGCACCCCGCTGAAGTTCCCTTCCAGCGCCTCGACGAACTTCTCCTCGTCCCATTCGAGCTGGCGGCCGCTGCCCCGGGAGATGCCCACCTGGAAGAAGTTGGTGATGCTCCCGAGGCCGCCTTCCAGGCTGGTGGAGAAGATGTTCTCCATCCGGCTGGCCACGGTCCGCAGCGTGGGGTTGCTGCGCAGGCTGCCGGCCGTGCCCGATTCCTTCTCCACGAAGGCGAAGAGGTCGTTGTAGGCGTCCACCATGGACTTGACCTTCTCGGAGATGCCTTCGGAATCGACCTCGACCTGGACGGTGACCTGGGTGAGGGGATCGAAATCCTTCAGGTTCAAGGTCAACCCGCTGATCACGTCCTCGGCGTTGTTGCTGGTGGCGACGACGTCGATGCCGTCGACCGTCAGGGTGGCGTCCTCGGCCGCCTGCTGGGTGGTGAAGACCGGCGCGGTCCCGCCCGATAGACCGCTCAGGTCCACGGTGAAGGCGCCCGCCGATCCCGCCTCGGCGCTGCTGAGGACCAGGTGGTAGGAATCCCCGCCCAGGCCGTCGTTGACGATGGAAGCATTGACGCCTTCCACGCTGTCGTTGATCAGGTTCTTCACCGAGGCGAGGCTGTTGTAGCCCACGAGACTCAGCTCGGTGGTCTCGCCGCCCACGGTGAAGGAGATGGTGCCGGAACCGACGTCGGCCACGTCCGAGGAATATCCCTGGGAGATCTCCTTCTGGGCCTTGGCCAGGGTCTTGACCGTGATGTCGTAGGAGCCCGCGGCGGCTTCCGCGCCGGCGGTGACGGTCAGGAGGTCATCGTTGCTGGAGGTGGCCTTCAGGGAGGCGAACTCCCCGGAGGTGTCGATGGCCTGGGCCGCCGTCTGGAGGGCGAGAAGCTTGGTCTTCAGGGTGCCCAGCGACGTGATCTGGGTCTGGTAGCCCTTCTTGTCGTTTTGCAACCGGTAGATGGGCTGTCGCTTCAACTCCACCAGCTGGCTGACGATGCTGGCGGTATCCAGCCCCGAGGCGATACCGGAAAATGAAATCCCGCTCATGGTGATCTCCCGCAGTCTGGCATCATGTCGATCCGTCGACGCCGCTCGAGATCCGTCACGTCACCGTGTCGATGACCATGCCCGAGAGATCGTCAAGTTTGCGCCGGAGGTTTAGCAGTTTTTCCGGCGGAAACTGGCGGATCAGGTTGCCGTTGCCGTCCCGGACCTCGACCACGGTGGCGCCGGTGTCCGGATCCTGGTGGATTCCGACCTCGTGCCCCCGGTTCAGGGATTGCAGGTGCGTCTCCAGTTCGGCGAGCGCCCTGTCCAGTTCGCGGGGATCGTACGCCAGTTCCTTGGCCGGGCTTTCCGGCGGGGGGACCTGGGGTTTCGCTGCGGCTTCCGTTGCCCGGTGCGAGTTGTTCACCTGCATCTGGCCTGTCAGCCGCGGGTCGACGGACCCCTGGGTTCTGCTGATAGTGGCCATATCGCGATCACCTTGTTCGTGCGGGGGCCGAGGCCCCCGCACAGTTCCGGCTCCGCCCCTACTGGAACAGGGCCATGGCCAGGCTGGAGGTCATGTTGGCCTGGGCCAGCATGGACACGCCCGCCTGCTGCAGGATCTGGTAGCTGGTCATCGTCGAGGTCTCCTTCGCGATGTCCACGTCCCTGATCCGGCTGTTGGCGGCGCTCAGGTTCTCCGACTGCAGGTTGATGTTGCGGATCGAGCTCTCCAGGCGGTTCTGGATCGCGCCGAAGCCCGAACGTGCGCTGGTCACCGAGGCGATGGCGTCGTCGATCTGGCCCATCGCGGTGGTGGCATTGGTCGTGCTGTCCACGGTGCCGGTCACGCCGATGCCCGTGGCGTCGAGGTCGTCGCTCAGGTCGATGGCCACGCGGTCGGCGGCGTCCGTCCCGATGCCCACCTGGATGTTGACCGTGCTGCCGGACCCGTCCAGCAGCTTGACGCCGTTGAACTCGGTGCTGTCGCTGATGCGGTTGATCTCCGACTTCAGGTTGCTGAACTCGCTGTTCAGGTAGCCGCGCTCGGTGTTGGACAGGGTGCCGTTGAGGGACTGCTCGGC
>JAHJTW010000124.1 GCA_018829565.1 bacterium
GATCTTCGCACCCCTGTGGCCGCTGGGGGATTTTCTGGAATTGCCCGGCGATTTTTCCGGAACCGGGGGACCCTGATCCCGGTATCAGCCTGCATGGTTCTGTTCGCCGTGACCCCAAAGGAGCCCGGGATGAATCTATCGCTGGATGAACACCGCTACGGGTCGCCGTCGCCGGCGAGGGCCGACCTGCAGGACGTCCGCGACGAGGAACTGATCGTCCTGGTCCAGAACGGCCAGAAGAGAGCCTTCGACGAGATCGTGGCGCGTTACAAGGGGCGCCTTTTCAGCTTCATCCTGCGCATGGTCAAGGATCCGTCCCTGGCCGAGGAACTGACGCAGGAAACGCTGATCCGGGTCTACATCCACGCCACCAAGTACCGCGAGATCGCCAAGTTCTCCACCTGGGTCTTCACCATCGCGACCAATCTGGTGCGCAACAAGATGAGGCAGCGGTCCCGGCGCCCGCATCTGATCAGCCTGAATCCCGCTCCCGAGGATGACGAGATCCCGGTCGATCCGGCGGATCAGGAGGCGGACCCGACCCGGGAGGTTCAGCGCGAAGAACTGGCGGCCCTGATCAATGCGGCCACGGCGAAGATCCCGGAGAAGTACCGGATCCCCTTCCTGCTGAGGGAGGTCGACCAGCTCAGTTATGAGGAGATCCAGCAGGTCACCGGCTTGAAGCTGGGGACCGTGCGGTCCCGGATCAACCGGGCCCGCAGCCGTTTTCGGCAGCTGATCAAACCCATGCTCAGGAACGAAGACCTGCTCGAGGAACTCGAGAAGATCGAGGCCCGGGCAGCCGCCGAGAAGGACAACGAACATTGAGGTTGGACAGGTGATGAACATGCGATGCGGAAAAGCTCAAGAATACCTCAGCCGGGCCATGGACGAGGCCCTGCCCGCCGACGTCGCCGGGAAGCTGGAAAGGCATCTCGACGCCTGCGCGGAATGCCGCGAGTACCGCGAGGATCTGCAGCTGGGACGCCGCCTGCTGGCCGGGACCGAACCCGCGCTTTCGGAGAACTTCGAATGGCGTCTGCAGCTCAGGCTGTCCCAGGCGATGCAGCAGGCCGCCGCCGACGCCTACTATCCCTGGGACGACCCCCGTGCCGACCGCAAGGCCTGGTTCCGCAACTTCGGGACCGCCGCCTCCGTCGGTCTGGCCGCGGTGCTCGCCCTCGCCATGTTCGTGGGACCCGCGGGCCGGACCGGTTCCGGGTCGGTTCCGGCGACCGTGCATTCCTCTGCGGCCCAGGTGGCCGTCGAGGGCGGCGATCGCCTGCCCCTGGACATCACCCGCAGCCCGGGCGCCGGGCTCATCGGGTCCGGGCTGCAGCACCCGGTGTCGGTCGGCAACCTGCAGGCCGGCAACTCCGGCGCCTTCCAGGCCCCCCGGGGCTGGTCCGGCGAACGGATCGAGGATCTGCTGACCATCCAGCAGCTCCGCGTGGAGAACCGCAAACTGGCCAACCAGCTGTCCCAGTACGAGCAGTGGGTGAACCAGTACAGGGCCCAGCTTGACAGGGCGGACAGCAATGCCCTAGATCTAGGGGAGGAATGAACTTACCGGGCGGTCGCGCCATCGCCCGGTTCTCCCCTCCCGTGGGGTTCGCTGCGATCCGGTGGACGGGCTCCGTCGGGAACCCCGGGAAAGGCTGGCCGAGGTGAGACTGACGCGACTGGGGATCCCGCTGCTCTGCCTGGTTCTTGCGGGTTGCGGGATGGAGAAGGACAAGGGGATCTTCATGGCCGCCGGTTCCTACGGGGATCTGGCGGTCGTCTATTCCGAGGACGGCCTGGAACCGCTGGCGCGCGATTTCGAGAGCCGCCTCAGCGACCTGACCACCTTCGTCATCAAGCCTGAACCCCGCTTCAACACCGACGTCTATCCGGCCTCCAGGTGGGAACTGGCCCGCGGCTACAAGAACGCCGTGTTCCTGGTCCACATCGGCCAGGGGGGGGATGCAGAGAAGGCCGTTCGCGGCCTGCTTTCCGCCGAGGCCTGGGACCAGCTGAGCACCGGGCAGGGAGGCATGGTCCAGCGCAACGATCCGTGGTCGACGTACCAGTTGCTCGTGGTGGTCGCCTCGCGGGACCGCAACTCCCTCAGCAGCCTCCTGCGCCAGAACATGGACCGGATCCGGGACACGATCGAGAACAGCAATCGCGAGAGGATCCAGCGCCGGAACCGGTACGACGGGCTGGAGACCCGGCTGATGAACGTCTACTGGGAACGGTTCGGGTTCTACCTGGAGATTCCCGGAACCTACCGACAGAACCAGCTCGACACCGGGGTCCATCCCGGGATCGAGCTCATGCAGAACTCCCCGTCCAGGGGCATCACCGTCACCTGGGAGGCGGTCGACGATCCCGTCGGGGCCCTCGAGGACCCGGATTTCCTGATCGGCATGCGCCGGGCCATCGGCGTGCGCCTGCACGACGAGGAACTGGCGGAGGGATCCCTGATGTGGGACGAGGGCGGCTTGCCCGGCGTGGGAGGCAAGAAGCTCACCGGCTCCTGGACCAGCACCAGCTTTGCCGGCGGGGGTCCGTTCTGGTGCTACTTCATCGCCGATCCGGCCGGCAAGAGGGTTTTCTGCATCGACCTGCTGGTCTACGCCCCCGGCATGGACAAGATGGGCTTCTTCCGTCGGCTGGAAGCGGTCGCGGCGACTTTCGCCCTGGAACGTCCCCAGCCTTGAAGGAGCTCCCGTGCGATCCGTCCTCACCACCCTCCTGATCCTCGCCGCCCTCGGGACCCTGCCCGATGAAGGCGCGGCGCAGTCCCGCAGCACGACCGGCAGGACCCTCGAGCCCGCCCGGGCGGAGGAGCCGGAAAAGGCTCCCGAGGCTCTTGATGGGCGGCCGTCCTCGCCCTGGTCCCTCCAGCTGACCATGGGCAGCGTCGGTGGGGGCGACCTCTTCCATGCCAGGACCGTGGACGACGTCGTCGTGCCCTGGTTGACCGTGGGCGGGGGATCATTCCAGTCCAGCCGATTCTCCACCTCCATCGACCGGAATTTCGGCCTGGGCTTTGCCGTCCTGCGGTCGGTCGGATCCCGGACCCGGCTCAGGTTCGACGTGGAGAGCGCTTCCCTCGACCTCGCGGCGGAGGCCCTGCTGGGACAGGGGGGAGGGGTGTTCCGTTTCGATTCCCTCGACGTCATGTCGGTCGGCCTTGGCCTCCAGGTTGCCCTGGCGTCCTCCGACGTGGCCCCCTACGCCGCCCTGGGCGTGGCCCTGGTCGACTACTCCGCCGATCGTTCCCGGGCTCTGGATCAGACCCGGTTCGGCCTCTCCATTCTTCTCGGCTGGGCCAGGGAACTGGGAGAGGGGTATGGCGTGGTGGTCGAGGGCCGGGCCACCCGGACGGGATTCGATGACCAGGATTTCCTGCCGGAGACCCGCCTGGGTTTCGATCCTGAAATTGAAATTGAGTGGCAAGAGCATGTCACCCTGCTCGGGATCAAGGTCGGAATTCGTAAGAATATTTGAATATATAGCCTTAATTGTGTCCACGGAAGAGGACAATCCCTGGCTGATTTCTGTTTTTACTTTCCCTCAAGGGGTGGATCCCCTATATTTCGCGCCTGCGATTTTTCGGTTTTTTTGTTTCCAGTGACATAGGGGACTTCGATGAGCAATGTCATCGCGGTGGTCAATCACAAGGGCGGGACCGGCAAGACCACCACGGCCATCAACCTGGCCGCTGGTCTAACCCGCTACAGTGATGTTACTTCCAGCTGCCTTCTGATCGACATGGACCCCCACGGGTGCGCCACCAGCACTCTTCTGGGCAAGCTGGACGGCGAGCCCCCCGCGCGCAGCGTCTTCGATGTCCTGAGGCGCGCGATCACCCCCCAGGACGGGATCACCTCGACGATCTACGACGAGAACATCGACATCCTGCCGGCCAACCCCTCCCTCGAGAGCATGGCCAAGACGCAGATCCACGACCGGCTGTCCAAGGTCGTGGCTTCCCTGTCGACCTCCTACGGGTGGATCATCATCGATACGCCGCCCGATCTCGGCGTCCTGACGCAGAACGCCCTGGTCGCGGCCGACTACGCCCTGATCCCCACCCAGTGCAACGGGCTGGCCGTTCCGGCCCTGCGGCAGATGATGACCGTCATCGAGCGGATCCAGGAGCGCCAGAACATGTGGCTCCAGTTGCTGGGAGTCCTGATCACCATGAAGGACGGGCGGACTCCCCTGCAGAAGAACGTCCGCAAGGAGCTGGGGAACATCTTCCCGGCCCAGGACATCTTCAAGACCATCATCACGACGAACATCAAGATCGAGGAGGCTCCCGCCAACTTCCAGAGCATCTACGCCTACGATTCAGGCTGCCTGGGCGCCTCCCTGTACCGCGACTGGATCAAGAAGGAATTCCTGAAGAAGCACCAGAAGCTGGAGAAGAAGAAGGTGGAGCGCCGCGAGGCCGTGGAGGCCGGCGCGATCGAGGAGGAAGAGTAGGCGGAATCAGCCCCGGACGAAGGGGTTGGTCAGCTTCTCCCGGCCCACGCTGGTGTCGGGTCCGTGACCACAGATGACGACGGTTTCATCCGGGAGCGTGTAGATGCGTTCCCGGATGCTTTTTTCCAGGGTGGCGAAATCCCCGCCGGGCAGATCTGTCCGCCCCACCGATCCCGCGAACAGGCAATCCCCCACCACCGCGTGTCCGGGCAGGACCAGCATGATCTGGCCGGGGGAGTGCCCCGGAACGTGGCGCACGCCGATGGACCCGCCGGCGAACGGCAGCTCCGCTCCGTCGACCAGCGCCGGATCCACGCGGGGCACCCGCGAGGGCGGGAATCCGTAGGCGGCCTGCGCCCTGGGCAAGGACCGGATCAGGGGCACATCCTCGGGGTGGCAAAGCAGCGGCAGATCGAAGACGTCCTGGATGTCGGCGGCGGCGCCCACGTGGTCGAAGTGGCCGTGAGTGGCGACCAGGGCGCGGAGGGATGCGCCCGAATGGGTGAGCCGGGCCAGCAGGCGGCCGGGCTCCTCCCCGGGATCGACCAGCACCGCCTCGGGCCCGGCGGGGCCCCTGGCGGTGATCAGGACGGCGTTCATCTGCAGCGGTCCGACGGGGATGACTTCCAGTTCCAGGTCCTGCATGGGGGCCCGTTCCTTCCCGTTGCGACGGCGGCCGGCCCTCGGGCCGGCCGCCGCCGTGACCATCCCGCCGGGCGGACGCCCTAGCGGTCCTCGTAGTACTCGCGACCCAGGTGGGTGATGACCTCTTCGCCCATCATCCAGCGCAGGGTGTTCTTCAGCTTGGTCTGCTGGATGAACAGGTCGTGTTCGGGCAGCAGGCCGGCCGGGGTGACCGGGCTCTTGAAGTAGAAGGACAGCCATTCCTGGATGCCGCCGGGTAGCCCCGCCCGCGCCCCGAGATCCAGCAGCAGGGCCAGATCGAGGACCAGGGGGGCCGCCAGGATCGAGTCCCGGCACAGGAAGTCGACCTTGATCTGCATGGGCATGCTGCACCAGCCGAAGATGTCGATGTTGTCCCAGCCCTCCTTGTTGTCCCCGCGGGGCGGATAGTAGTTGATCCGCACCTTGTGGTAGAGGTTCCCGTAGAGATCGGGGTACAGCTGGGGCTGGAGGATGGTGTCCAGCACGCTCAGCTTGGACTCCTCCTTGGTCTTGAAGGAGGCCGGGTCGTCCAGGACCTCGCCGTCCCGGTTGCCCAGGATGTTGGTCGAGAACCAGCCCGAAACGCCCAGCTGGCGGGCCTTGAAGCCGGGGGCCAGGATGGTCTTCATGAGGGTCTGGCCGGTCTTGAAGTCCTTCCCGCAGACTCCCACGCCCTTGTCCTTGGCCAGCTGTTCCAGGGCCGGGACGTCGCCGCTGAGGTTGGGGGCGCCGTTGGCGTAGGGGATGCCCATCTTGATGGCGGCGTAGGCGTAGATCATGCTGGGAGGGATGTCCGGGTGATCCTCGCGCAGGCCCTTCTCGAACGAGGCCAGATCCTGGTGGACTTCGCTCCGCTTCATGAAGATCTCGGTGGATCCGCACCAGACCATGACCAGCCGGTCGCAGCCGTTCTCCTTCTTGAAGGTCTCCATGTCCTTCATCAGGGCCTCGGCCAGCTCCATCTTGGTGCCGCTCTTGACGTGGGTGCCCTCGAGCTTCTTGACGTAGAAGTTGTCGAAGACGGCCTTCATGGGCCTGATGGCGTCCAGCTGGGGCTTGAGCTGGTTGAGGAGCTCCTTCTCGAGCACGCCGGCCTTCATGGCCGCCTCGTAGACCGAATCGGGGAAGATGTCCCAGCCGCCGAAGACCAGGTCGTCCAGGTCGGCCAGGGGCACGAAATTGCGGACCAGGGGCTGGCGATCGTCCGTCCGCTTGCCGAGGCGGATGTGGCCCATCTGGGTGAACGATCCGATGGGCAGGCGCAGCCCTTGCCTGATGGCTTCGACGCCCGCGATGAAGGTCGAAGAGACCGCACCCATCCCGGGGGTGAGGATGCCCAGTTTTCCGCTGGCAGGTTTGATATCCAGCTTCTCGGCCATGTTCAAGCTCCTCTGTGGAAGGAAGACAGCCATGATGGCGAAACGAAACACGGATCATTGGGCAGGACCCAGCCGGCCAGCGTCCTGGCGAATGACCCGTTCGCACAGGATAGGACTCCCGGGGAAAGAAGGCAAAAGAAAAAAGCCCCCCCGAGCAGGCGGATAATTCCTAATAAATCAAGGGTCTTTGGTGCTCCGGCCGGGGCCCACGGATCCCCGGCCATTCCGTATGATATGGAAAACCCCGGGTTGTGAATTTTAGGTAAGAGTAAAAAAATTTTATAATAAGGGGTGGACGTCACCGGAGATCATGTGCTATAATGGATTTCGCCTCGTGAAGGGGGAGCGCCCCGAGGGGAGCGACCTCTGACCGTCACACAACCGCCGCACCATGAAAGGTCCGGATGAAACAAAGCTAACGCGTTCGTAATCTTTCTGAAAACCAAACACCTTCTTTGCCTCGGGCAAAGGGAGCTTGCGCAACATGAAGGAAGACGCGGCAGCTTTTGCGGTTGTTGACGGGGAGTATGCGGTCCAGGCGCCGGCATTCTTCATTCCCGCCGACACGACCCGCTATGCCGGGCCCCAGGCCCTGGTGAAGCGGTTCTTCGATCTGACCGTTTCAGGGATCCTCCTGCTCTTGACCGCCCCCCTGATGGGTCTCATCGCCCTGCTGATCAAGCAATCCAGCCCTGGGCCCGTCTTCTTCGTGCAGGAACGTCTGGGCAAGGACGGGAAGCCCTTCAAGTTCTACAAGTTCCGGTCCATGAAGCACAACAGCGACGACGCCATCCACCGTCAGTTCGCCGCCATGTTCATCAACGGCGACGAACGCGGGTGCGCCGAGAGCAACAGCGGCGAGAAGGTGTTCAAGCTGAAGGAGGATCCGCGTGTCACGGGCATCGGCAGCCTGCTGCGCCGGACCTCCCTCGACGAACTGCCCCAGCTGATCAACATCGTCCGCGGCGAGATGTCCCTGGTGGGGCCGCGGCCTCCCATCGCCTACGAGATCGAGAACTACCTCCCCTGGCACATGGAGAGGTTGCGGGCGGTTCCGGGGCTGACCGGCCTGTGGCAGGTCAGCGGTCGCAGTTCCGTCTCCTTCGACGAGATGGTCCACATGGACATCCGGTACATCAGCAACTGGTCGCTGTGGCGGGATGTCATGATCCTCCTGAAGACCGTTCCCGTGGTTCTGCGGGGGACCGGGGGATACTGAGATCGGCTGGACCATGGTCGGGCCCTCGTCGCATTCCGGGATTTTCTTGACCCCTCCGCTTGCGGGGTCCATCCTCCAGCAGCCTGCAACGGTGTTGCAGGCTGTTGTTTGCTTCGCCCTGGCGTTCAGTCGGCGTGACCGGCGATAGGGGAACCGGTCGGCAGACGGCGTCGAAAACCGAAAGCGAGAAGGCAATGGTCAATGTAGGTGTGATCGGCTGTGGGTACTGGGGACCGAACCTGATCCGGAATTTCAACTCCCTGCCGGGGGCCAACCTCAAGACCATCGCCGATCTCGACGAGAAGCGCCTGCACCAGGTGGGCCTTCTCTACCCCAATACGCACAAGACTACCGACCACCGGGAGATCATCGAGGATCCTGAGATCCAGGCCGTCGTGGTGGCCACGCCCATGTCCACCCACTTCCCCCTGGGGAGCCAGGTGCTCGAGGCGGGGAAGCACCTCTTCCTCGAGAAGCCCATGGCCACCAACAGCGACGATTGCCGCGCCTTGAACCGCCTGGCCGCCGCCAGGGGCGTGAAGGTCATGATCGGGCACACCTTCGTCTACACTCCCGCCGTCAGGAAGATCAAGGCCCTGATGGACAGCGGCGAGCTCGGCGACGTGTACTACGTCAACATCAGCCGGGTGAACCTGGGCATCTTCCAGCAGGACGCGAACGTGGTCTGGGATCTCGCCCCCCACGACGTGGCCATGCTGAACTACCTGTTCGAGGCCCATCCGGTGAGCGTCAGCGCCAACGGCCGCTGCTACGTCCAGCGGGACAAGGGCATCGAGGACGTGGCCTTCGTCACCCTCGAGTATCCCGGCCGCAGGCTCGCGCACATCCACGTCAGCTGGCTCGACCCGAACAAGATCCGCAACTGCACCTTCGTCGGCAGCCGCAAGATGCTGGTCTACGACGACGTCTCCCCGTCGGAGAAGATCCGGGTCTACGACAAGGGCGTGGACGTCCAGCCCCACTACCATGACTACGGCGAATTCCAGCTGCTGTACCGGTCGGGCGACATCTTCGTGCCCCGCATCGACACGGTCGAGCCGTTGAAGATCGAGACCGACAGCTTCCTGAAGGTGGTGAGCGGCCAGGAGGAAAACCTCAGCAGCGGGGAGGAGGGGCTCCGCGTCGTCCAGGTGCTGGAGGGCGCCTGCCGGTCCATCGCCGAGGACGGCAAGCCCATCCCCCTGAAGTACGACGACTGAGCCGGGCCGCATGAGCGACCGAGCCACACGGCCCCTGCGGGTCGCCATGATCGGGCAGAAGGGCTACCCGCCCGTCCATGGAGGCATCGAGAAGCACGTCGCCGAGCTGGCCGCGCGCCTGCCCGGCCTCGGCGTCGAGGTGGACATCTACAGCCGGCCCCATTACAGCGATGCCCAGGGGCCGGCTGATCTTTCCGGCGTGCGTGTGCTGCGCCTGCCAAGCCTCGCCACCAAGCACCTCGACGCCATCTCCCACACCGTCGTCTGCACCCTGGACGCCCTGGGCAGGCGTCCCGACGTCGTCCACTATCACGCCCTCGGACCCGGACTGCTGTCGGGAATCCCCCGGGCCCTGGCGGGCCTGCCCACCGTGGTGACGGTCCACGGGCTGGACTGGCAAAGGGACAAGTGGGGGCGTTTCGCGCGCTGGGTCCTGCGCGGCGGAGAGGCGGCCTGCGTCTCCCTGCCCAGCCGCACCATCGTGGTGTCGGAGGCCCTCCGCGAGCACTTCCGGACGGTCCACGGCAAGGACACCGACTACATCCCCAACGGCATCGCCGGGGCCGTCGTCAGGAAGCGCCTCCTGTTGGACGAGCGGGGGATTCCCGGCCGCTTCCTGCTCTTCGTGGGCCGCCTGGTGCCGGAGAAGGGATGCCATCTCCTGATCGAGGCCTGGAACCGCCTCGACCCCTCCCTGCGCAGGGACCGGGAACTGGTGATCGCCGGCGATGCGGGCTTCACTCCCGGATACGCCAGGGAACTCCGGGCCGCCGCCGGCCCGGGAGTGAGGTTCCTCGGCTACATCCACGGCCGGCTGCTGGAGGAACTCTACAGCCATGCCGAACTGCTGGTCCTGCCGTCCACCCTCGAAGGTCTGTCCATCACGCTGCTTGAAGGCATGAGTTACGGGCGGTGCTGCCTGGTCAGCGACATCCCTCCCAACCTCGAGGCGGCGGGGGAATGCGCCGAGATCTTCCGCAGCGGCGACGTCGCCGACCTCACCACGCGGCTCGTCGCGGCGCTGGGGGACGAGGCCCGCCGGAAGGACCTGGGCGGACGCGCCCGCGAGCGGGTCGCGGCCCGGTATTCCTGGGACAAGGTGGCGGTCCGGACGGCGGCACTTTACCGGGAATGCGCCGCGAACCGGGGCCGCCGCTGAAGGGATTTCCCGGCCCTTCCGGGACCTGATCGCGCCTCAAAAATCCATTTGACATTCCTGTCATCTTTCATTATTTCTGCATAACCTTCGGAGCGGGCATAGCTCAGCTGGTAGAGCGCTACCTTGCCAAGGTAGTTGTCGCGAGTTCGAGTCTCGTTGCCCGCTCCATTTTTTTTCGAGGGGAACACCTGCGGGCGTTCCCCTCCCTCATTTGGCGAGGAGGCTGCGGGTCCGGTCCCCAAGGATCGGCGGCGAGGGCAGGCATCCTCCGGCTCGGCATCCGCCGGGTTGACATCCCCTTGGGGATGCAACATACTTCCTTCCCTGCGAGGCGGCATAGCCAAGAGGCTAAGGCGACGGTCTGCAAAACCGTTATCCCCGGTTCGAGTCCGGGTGCCGCCTCCACCACGACCACCGGCCCGGCCGGTTTTTTTGTCGGTATTCCCCGCACGGTCCCTTAGAATGCGGCGTGGTCCCGGTGCCGGGATGGCGGAATTGGTAGACGCAAGGGACTTAAAATCCCTCGAAGCGTTGCTTCGTGCCGGTTCGAAACCGGCTCCCGGCACCA
>JAHJTW010000125.1 GCA_018829565.1 bacterium
CGTCGACGTCTACAACACCGGCACGGCCACGCCCAACGCAGGCATCTGGGATCTGATGGATTCCGGCACCAACCTCAGCGTGACCCTCGGCGACGTCACCGCCGAAGGGGACACGGTCTTCGTCGTGGCGACCGGGGTGCTGCCGCCGTCCCTGGGGGCCTGGAACAAGTGGTTCCTGGGCTGGCTCGAGATGGGCGAGATCAAGGGGAACCAGGGCGAATACAGGTTGCCGGCCGTGGGCGTTCCGCGGGACCAGTACGTGGGGGGCTCCAACCCCATCTACGGGTCCGCCTACGGGGACTTCAACCTGCGGTATCCCCAGGCCTACCGGGCGGGACTGTCCACCCGCGAATGGTTCCTGCTCGAGAACCGCTGGGTGCCTCTTGACCCCGGCGAGACCCCGTTCCTGAACCTCTCGTTCGAACGGGACGAGGCCACGGGCGTGATCCTCTACCTGGCCGGCGAACGCCCTGCAGGATTCTGGCAGAATTCCGGCCTCTACGACTACTTCATGCCCGCGGGAGGAATGCTGGTCTGGCACGTCGACGACGACCGCATCGAGGCCGGCCTGGACGACAACACCATCAATGTCGACGGCAACGGGCTGTATCTGGTGGAAGCCGACGGCATCCGGGATATCGGCGTCCTGGATTCATACGTCCTGGGCTGGTTCGGTTCGGAGCGGGATCCTTTCGGCGCCTACGACCCTCTCGGCAACGAGGTCGGCAACACCGAACTGTACGTGGACGGGATGCCGGGCAGCCGCCTCAACGACCGGTCGTACAGCGGTCTGAGCATCACCAACGTGGGGCCCAATGCCCGTGATCTGCACAGCGTGCTGCGGTTCGGGGCCGCCATCGATCCCATCCTCGCGTCCTTTCCCTGGACCGCGCCGTCCCGGGATGAGGACGGCGTGACCGGGGCCCGGGCCCTCATGGGCGCATCCCTGGTGCCGGTGGATCTCGCCGGGGCCCCTGCCCTGATCTTCGCGGACGCCCCGGGGGCGGCAGCCGGAGAGCCGAGCCCTCAGACCCACCTGTTCGCCCTGAACGAAGGAGGATTCCCCTTCTGGCCGGCGCAGGCCGGCCTGCCCGCCGGCGCCTTCCTGCAGGCGGACGGGCCTCTTGCGGGCCCTCCGGCGCTGGGCGAGGACGCCCAGGGCCGCCGGGTCCTGGCCTGGGCCACGCGGGCCGGGACGGTGGCTCTGACGCACCTGGATGCCGACGGCACCTTGCCGACGAATCTGTGGGAACGGACCTTCGCCGGCGGGATCGCCGAGCAGCCGGTCTTCCTGCGCGCGGGGGGGATCCCGAGTCTCCTGGTCCCGGTCGGGGCCGATTCCCTGGTGGCGCTCGATCCCGGCGACCCGATGGCCGCCCCCGTGGTCTTCACCGGGCACGCCTGGGCCGGTCCGATCCTGCCCGTCAACCGGGGCGATGACCAGAGTGCTGCGGCCTTCATGGACGACGGTGTGTTCCTGCTGACAGCCGGCGATTCCCCCGGTCAATGGCAGAGCTGGTTCTACCCCTACCAATGGTCCTCCGGGGCTGAAGAGGTCCGGGGCGCCGTGGTGGTTTCTGCGCAAGGCATCGCCGTGTTCGCGTTCGATTCGGAAGGCATCCTCGGTTCCTGGGTGTTCTCCGATCCCTCGGCCTTGCCGTTGCCTGGTCCGGAGCTGCGGCTCGACGGCGGTCCCGTGTGTGAACCCGCGGTGGCCGACCTGGACGGGGACGGGCGCAACGATCTGGTGGTCGCCACGGCCAGGAAGATCCACGCCTACAGCTTCGAGGGAACCCCGCTGAAGGGCTGGCCGGTCACCCTGTTCGATCTGTTTCCCCTGGCCGATTCCACCCTGGTGGCGGGGCCCCTGATCGTCGCCGACGGCACCGGTGACGGACTGAACGAGGTCTATTTCAACACCGACGGCGGGCATCTCGTGGGTCTCGGCGCCACCGGCCGCCTGCTCGACCGGCTGCCCCTGCGCTGGGGCGACCGTTCCGTGGCGGGCCTGGCGGTCGGGCCCGGCCCCGACGGGGGGCGGATCCTCTGGCTGGCCTCGGGCGGGGGTTACGCCGGTCCTCCCATGGAGCGGCAGCTCGTCAACGGCCGGATCAGCGCCTACGGCCTGGCATCTTCCGGCCAGGGAGGGGCGACCAGCGAGTGGGTCGGCGCCCGGGGTGGTCCCCAGCGCGGGGGCCCGGAAGGCGAACCGGCCCTGGTGTCCGGAAGCTCGACCGCGGTGGCGGAGGTCGATGCCGCCGTGCTCTATCCCAATCCCCTGGCCGGGACGGAGCTCTTCGTCCGTTTCTACAACCACACCGATCGGGCCGCCCGCTTCTGGGTCCACAACCTGGAGGGCGAGGTCGCCATGCAGGCGACCATTCCTGCCACCGGGGGAGTGGTCAACGACTTCCGGCTCGAATTGCCCGATCTTGCGAGCGGGCTCTACGTCTGTCGCCTCGAGCATGAAACAACCACCGGCCGCCGCGTGCGGACCATGACCCTGGCCGTCGAGAAGTAGCGGCCTCGCCGCCGACCAGGTAGAGGAGAGACCGATGAAGATGCGATCCGTCGTCATGACTCCCGTGACCCTCCTGTTCATCGCCGTCCTTGCGGCGGGCGGGGCGGCCTTCGCCGACCCTGGTTCATCCGGCCGGGAGCGAGCCGCCTGGCTCATGTCCCGCGAGGCCCTCGAATTCCAGGCGCTCACGGGCCTGCAATACGATCAGGGGGAATTCGGGGGCGGGGCGGCCGACCCCGAGGTGATCGAAACCGAGGGAGCCCGGTCAGGTTCGATGACCGGTCTGCACATCCTCGCCTCCCTGATCCTGCCCGGATCGGGTGAGGCCATGCTGGGTCACAAGCGGGGCTACGTGATGATGGCCGCGGACATCTTCGCCTGGACCCAGGTGGCCAAGTACAACCAGGACGGGA
>JAHJTW010000126.1 GCA_018829565.1 bacterium
CACACGCCGATGTAGCCGGCCAGCCCGGGTATGACGGCCGAAATCGTCTGCCCCTTGTAGGCCGTCTTGTCGGGCGTGACGATGACCACGTCGAAGGGCTTGGCCATGGCTTAACCTTCCGCCTGCATCTTCTCGAAATTCTCCAGCACTTCCTCGATGGCTCCGCACATGTAGAAGCACTGCTCGGGGATGTGGTCGTACTCGCCGGCCACCAACCCCTTGAACGAGCGGATGGTGTCCTCGAGCTTGACGTAGCGGCCCTGCATGCCCGTGAACGTCTCGGCCACGAAGAACGGCTGCGAGAGGAACTTCTGGATCTTGCGGGCCCGGGCAACGACGATCTTGTCGTCGTCGCTCAGCTCGTCCATGCCGAGGATGGCGATGATGTCCTGCAGGTCCTTGTAGCGCTGCAGGATCATCTGCACCTGGCGGGCCAGGTCGTAGTGCTCGTCGCCCAGGATGCCCGGGGTCAGGATCCGGCTGGTGGAGTCCAGCGGGTCCACGGCCGGGTAGATGCCCAGCTCGGCGATCTGCCGCGACAGCACCGTCGTGGCGTCGAGGTGCGAGAATGCGGTCGCCGGCGCGGGGTCGGTCAAGTCGTCGGCCGGCACGTAGATCGCCTGGACCGAGGTGATCGAGCCGCTGCGGGTCGACGTGATCCGCTCCTGCAGCTGGCCCATCTCGGTGGCCAGGGTCGGCTGGTAGCCCACGGCGCTGGGCATGCGGCCCAGCAGGGCGGACACCTCGCTGCCGGCCTGCGTGAAACGGAAGATGTTGTCGATGAACAGCAGCACGTCCTGGTTCAGGACGTCCCGGAAGTGCTCCGCCATGGTCAGCCCCGACAGGGCGACGCGCAGACGGGCGCCCGGCGGTTCGTTCATCTGACCGAAGACCAGGGCGGTGTTCTCGATGACCCCCGACTCGGTCATTTCCAGCCAGAGGTCGTTCCCCTCGCGGGTGCGCTCGCCCACGCCGCAGAACACGGAGTAGCCGCCGTGCTGGGTGGCGATGGCGTGGATCAGTTCCATCACGATCACCGTCTTGCCCACGCCGGCGCCGCCGAACAGCCCGATCTTCCCGCCCTTGGCGTAGGGCGCGAGCAGGTCGACGACCTTGATGCCGGTCTCGAAGATCTCGTTGGCCTCGCCCTGGTTGGTCAGATCCGGAGGGCTGGCGTGGATGGGAGAGCGCTTGTCGGGCTCGGGCAGGTCGCCCTTGCTGTCCAGAGGCTTGCCCAGCAGGTTGAAGAGGCGGCCGAGGCACTGCTTGCCGACGGGCACGGAGATCGGATCGCCCGTGTCCCTGCCCTTCATGCCGCGGACCAGACCGTCGGTCGAGTCCATGGCGATGGTGCGCACCACGTTGTTGCCGATGTGCTGGGCGACCTCGGTGATCAGGTCGATCCCCCGCGCCTCGTCGACGATGTGGATGGCGTTGAGCATTTCCGGCAGGTGATCCGAATCGAACTCGAGGTCCACCGTGGGTCCGATGACCTGCTGGACCAGCCCGTAGTTCTCGGCCATATCGCTTCCTCTCCTTGCTTTCGCTGCGAAACGGGGCCTCGGCCCCTGAAAAACTAGAGTGCGTTGGCGCCGCCGACGATGTCCAGCAGCTCGGACGTGATGGCGGCCTGGCGCTCCCGGTTGCGCTGCAGGGTCAGGCTCTCGATCAGCTCGCCGGCGTTCTCGGTGGCCGCGCTCATGCTGGTCATCCGGGCCGCGTGCTCGCTGGTGAAGGCCTCGCTCAGGGTCATGAACACGCGGTTGCGCAGGTAGAGAGGCAGCAGGACCCCGAAGAGCTCCTCCTGGCTCGGCTCCCAGATGTAGTCCAGGTCGCCGTGCTCGGCGTCCCCGGTCTCCACGGCGTCCGGGGCGATGGGCAGCAGCGGCAGGTTCACGGGCCTCTGGGTCATCGTGCTGACGAAGGACGAGTAGACCACCCGCACCTCGTCGAAGGTCCCGGAGGTGAATGCCCCCACGGCGTTGTCTCCCACCAGCTTGCCGCGCTCGCTGTCGGCGTCGCCGGCGAAATCCTCATGGCTCCGGAACAGCTTGTAGCCGCGCTTGCGGAAGTGGTCGGCCGCCTTCCGGCCGATGGCGTAGATCTCGGTCTCCACACCCTCGGCGACCGAGGCGTCCACGGCCTGGTGGGCCAGCTTGATGATGTTCATGTTGTAGGACCCGCACAGGCCCTTGTCCGAGGTGATCACCACGAACAGCCGGCGGCGCACGGGCCGGACCTCGAACAGCGGGTGGGCGACGTCCGCCTTGTCCGCCAGGTGCTGCATCAGCTCGGCCAGCTTGCGCGAATAGGGCCGCGCCGCCAGCATCTTGCCCTGCTGGCGCTGCAGCTTGGCCGCCGCGACCATCTTCATGGCCTTGGTGATCTGCTGCGTGCTCTTGACCGAACGGATCCGGTTGTTGAGTAGCTTTACCCCGGCTCCCGCCACGGGTTACCTCCTGAGGACGGACGCGGCGGTCAGCCGCGCGTCCTGACGAATTCCTCGATGGCCGCCGTCAGGTTCTCGACGGTCTGGTCCTCCAGCTTCCCGCTCTCGGCGATGGCGTGCAGGACGTTCGAATGCTTGTCCGCCATGAACGCGTGGAAGTCGATCTCCCACTGCGCGACATCCGCCACGGGCACGGCGTCCAGGTAGCCCTTGCCGGCGGCGAAGATGATGGCCACCTGCTTCTCGTTGGGCATGGGGACGTACTGGTTCTGCTTGAGGATCTCGACCATGCGCTGGCCGCGCGTCAACTGGCGCTGGGTGGCCTTGTCCAGGTCGCTGCCGAACTGGGCGAAGGCCTGCAGCTCGCGGTACTGGGCGAGGTCCAGGCGCAGCGATCCGGCCACCTTCTTCATGGCCTTGGTCTGGGCGGACCCGCCCACGCGGGACACCGAGATGCCCACGTTGATGGCGGGGCGGATGCCCTGGTAGAAGAGGTCGCTCTCCAGGAAGATCTGCCCGTCGGTGATGGAGATCACGTTGGTCGGGATGTAGGCCGACACGTCCGAGGCCTGCGTCTCGATGATGGGCAGGGCGGTCAGCGACCCGCCGCCGTTCTCGTCCGACAGCTTCACCGCGCGCTCGAGCAGGCGGCTGTGCAGGTAGAACACGTCGCCGGGAAAGGCCTCGCGTCCGGGCGGGCGCCGCAGCAGCAGGGACATCTGCCGGTAGGCGTTGGCCTGCTTGGACAGGTCGTCGTAGACCACGAGGGTGTCCTTGCCCTGCCACATCAGGTGTTCGGCCATGGTGCAGCCGGTGTAGGGGGCGAGATAGAGCATGGGGGCGGGCTCGCTGGCGCTGGCGGCGATGATGGTGGTGTACTCCATCGCGCCGTGATCCTTGAGCTTCTTGTGCACGCCGGCCACCGTGGACTGCTTCTGGCCGATGGCCACGTAGAAGCAGTGCACGCCCTTGCCCTTCTGGTTGATGATCGCGTCGATGGCGATGGCGGTCTTGCCGGTGCCGCGGTCGCCGATGATGAGCTCCCGCTGGCCGCGCCCGATGGGGATCATCGAGTCGATGGCCTTCAGGCCGGTCATCAGGGGCTGCTTCACGGGCTGGCGGGCGGTCACGCCGGGGGCCTTGATCTCGATCTTGCGGGTCTCGCTGCTGGGCACCGGGCCTTCGCCGTCGATGGGATGGCCCACCGCGTTCAGCACCCGCCCCACCACGGCGTCGCCCACGGGCACCGAGGCGATGTCCCCGGTCCGGGTGACCGTGTCACCCTCCTTGATGTGGGTGTCTTCGCCGAGGATGGCCACGCCGACCGAGTCCTCCTCCAGGTTCAGCACGATGCCGTAGATGTCCCCGGGGAACTTGACCATCTCGCCGGCCATCACGTCCTGCAACCCGTAGACCCGGGCGATGCCGTCGCCCACCTGCAGGATCGTCCCGACGCTCTCGACCTCGAGGTCGCGGTCGTACTTGTTCAGCTCCTGCGATAGAACCGAGCTGATCTCTTCAGGCCGAAGTTTCAATGCCCATCTCCTCTTTGAAAACCGTTCAGCGCCTCGCCGCCCGTCCCCGGAGGACTAGCGGACCGGCGTCTTCTCCAGCTGCTTGCGCAGCCTGTCAAGGTTCGAGCTGATCGTGCCGTCCATGATCCTGCCGTCCATGGTCACGCAAGCCCCCCCCAGGACGCGGGGGTCCACCTTCTTCTTCAGGAGGATCTTCTTGCCGGTCATCGCCGCCAGCTTGGCGGTGAGCCCAGCAGCCAGATCGTCCGCCAGGGGAACCGCGGTGATCACCCTCGCCCGCAGGACACCCTGTTCCTTCTCGTAAAGACCGGCGAAAACCTCTCCGATGTCCTTCAGGTTCTCGATGCGGTTCTTGTCGATCAGGAGGTAGAAGAAGGTCAGCAGGAGGTCCTCGATCTTGCCGCCGAAGACGTTCTTCAGGAGGTCCTTCTTCTCCTGCTCGGCCACCTGCGGACTGTCGAGGAACGTCACGAGGTCGCGGTTGGCCGCGACCACCTCGACCACCGCGGCGAAGGAATCGGCCACTCCGTCGAGGACGCCGGCCTGCTTCGCCGAGGCGAGCAGGGCGCCGGCATAACGGACTGCCACCCGGCGATCACGCATGGGGCTGCTCTCCCAGCTGGTCGATGTACTCGAGGATCAGCTTGCGGTGCAGGTCGTCGTCCAGCCGCTCGCCGATGATCTTCTCGGCGGCGCCGATGGCCATGGCGACCACCGAGTCGCGCAGCTCGATCTGGGCCTTGTGGGTCTCCAGCTCGATGTCCTGCGCGGCCTTGACCTTGGTCTCCTCGGCGCTCTGGCGCGCCCTGGCGACGATGCCCTCGCCCTGCTGCTCGCCCCGCTTGACAGCCTCCTGGACCTTCTCGCGCTCGATGACCTTGATGTCGGTGAGCTTGAGCTCGAACTCGCCCTTGAGCTGCTCGGCTTCGGCGAGGTTCTTCTCGGCGGCGGCGTAGTCCTTCTCGATCTTGTTGCGCCGCTCGTCGAGCAGGTTGAGGATCGGCCCCCAGGCGAACTTGGCCAGCACCCATACGAAGATGAGGAAGCCGACCGCCGTCGTCAGCAGGTTGGTTATGTTTGGTGTCACGAATTCCATGCTGGAATACCTTCCGGTCGCAGTTTCCCGGTCGTGCCGGGGCAGCCGCCGCGCTCAGAGCAGGCCGCTACCGTTCCGTCACGCGCCGGGGCCCGGGCAAATGACTAACCGACCTTGCCCATCAGCAGGATGGTGGCGACCAGAGCGTAGATGGTCAGGGCCTCGATGAAGGCGCAACCGATGATCATGGCCGTCTGAATCTGGCCGATGGCTTCGGGCTGACGGCCCATGGCGTTCATGCCGCCTTCGATGGCGCGACCGAGACCGAGACCCGAGCCGATGGCCGCCAGGCCGAGACCGATGGGGAGAGCGAATCCGAGCAGATCCATTGTTCCTCCTAAACGCGCGTTCGCGTGTCAGGTTTGCGGGACGACCCCGCGTTATCCGGGCGCAGCGGGCCCGGGCTAGTGCCCGTGGGCTTCCTCGTGACCGTGATGACCATGGTCATGAGGCAGCCACAGGGCAATATAGACCGTCGACAGCAGGGTGAAGACCAGCGCCTGGATGGTGCTGGACAACAGACCCAGGAAGTAGAACGGGAACTGCAGGGGCAGACCCGGCACGAAATCGGATCCCGTGAGGCTGTAACTGATGCCGGCGCCCAGCAGGACCATGGTGGCCACCAGGGTCTCCTCGCCGAAGATGTTGCCGAACAGACGCAGGCTCAGCGAGATGGGCTTGATCAGCTCGCCCACCAGATGCAGGGGGAAGAACAGCCAGACCAGCGCCCACTCGACGCCGGACCTGGGGGATCCCGCCATGTGAAAAAGGTACCCGCCCACCCCGTTGAGCCTCAGCGCGGTCCCCTGCACGTACAGGAAGGTCAGCGCGCCAAGGGCGAAGGTGGTGTTGGCGAAGCTGCTGGTCGCCGCATGCCCCAGGGGGATGAGTCCGAACAGGTTGTTGCAGAGGATGAAGATGAACAGGGAGCCCAGGTAGGGCGTGTACTTGCGGGCGTCCTCCCCGAGGATGGTCCGGAACAGGGAGTAGAGCCCCCCGAAGATCATCTCGACGGCCATCTGCATGCGCCCGGGCCGCCGGGCGTCCAGCTTCCTCGACAGGAGGATGAAGACAACCGCCAGCAACAGGGCCATGAACAGGGAGAAGATGGGATCCTTGGCCGCGTCCAGCTTGGCGGCGAAATCGGCCGGGACCCACTGCTCGATGAAGGTCAGGGCGCTGGGCAGATGAGGCATGCTCCCGTGGCCATCCCCGTGTTCCCCATGGGCATCGCCGGGCGCGTGATCGTCCCCGTGGTCGGTCGCCGGGCCGTGGTCGTCATGCTGTTCGGCGGCCTGGTGGGTGTCGTGGGCGTCATGCTGGGCGGAAGCGACCGACCCCACGCCCGATGCGAACAGGACGGCACCGAGGACGAGCAGCCAGACAGCCGGGACATTGGTCTGCAATTTGCGCATGTTCATCCAGATCATTCCGGTCCATCGTGAGCGGTCGGCTTGGTGGCAGTTTCCGGCCCGGAGGCCCCTGGGGACACGACAACCTGCCGGGTCTTGATCTCCGTCGAACGTGCCCGGGAACCGAGCACCACCAGGACGACCATCAGCAAAGTGAAGCCGACGGCGTGACTCACCCCTGGAAACGGTCGGGAAAATAACACCCAGACCGCAACCGCGTAAACAGCCAATTTGGCCAGGAACCAGAGAAAAACCGCGAATCCGTTGCGGGGCGCGCCTGGCGGCACCACCGCCGCGCGCAACAATCTTTCGAGGACGAAGAACCCGGTCACCGCCCACAGGGCCGTCAGCAGCACGCCCAAGGCGAAGGGGCGCGAAACGGCCAGCCAGCACGCTCCGGACGCCGGCAAGGCGATCAAAATAGTCCAAAATCGAACGCGGGCAAGGAGGGAATCGGTCAAAACGGCGTTTTCCTCTTGCTCGGGTGGACTGTCGGCGCATTCGGGAGCATCGGGGGATGCTGCGTCGGCGGTAAAGATGGTGAATTGATAGGGAATGTCAACAAAATGGGCGGGGGACGGGGGTGTGGGGACTTCGGCCGGGGAATGGTTGCCATATCAACCAATTCGACCTGGACCCGACAATGGGTTAGGGGCCCGGAATTGGTTGATATGGCAACCATCCCCCGGATCCAAGGAGATCACCGCCGCCCTGCGACCAACCGGATTTCCATTCCAGGATCCGGAACGGCGCCGGGATATGATTCTCAAGCCCCGATGGGGAACAGCGGACGGACATTCGGAACGGTCATCCTGGCCACATCGATCATCGGAATGAAACAGTTTATTTCAAAGGGTTTGAACGAACGCCGCCGCAAAAAGGGGCCGCCCCGATGGGCGGCCCCTCCTTCATCCGGACGGGACTCCCCTGCCGAAATCCCCGCTCAGAAGCCGACGACCCTGACCGGTCCGGCGGCCCGGTGCTTGAGGGCCACCTCCTCCTCCAGGGCGGCCAGCAGATCGGCGTGGGTGGTCCTGCGGGCCCCCTGCATCCGGAGGTTGCGCCGGACCAGCGCCATGTCGGCGGCGGTCAACGGGTCAAGGGTGCACAATCGCTGCCTTTCCTCGGCCGAAGGGGTTCCTGCGGCCAGGGGCGACAGCAGCCGGCCGTAGGTGGCCTCGATCCCCGCCGGGTCGAGGGCCCGGAACTCGACCTTCAGGGCGAACCTGCGCAGGGCGGCCGGATCCAGGGCGTCCAGCCGGTTGGTGGTGCAGATGACGGCCCCCTGATGCTGTTCGATCTGCACCAGCAGTTCGTTCACCATGCTGATCTCCCAGGTGCGCCGGGAACGGCTGCGGGATGCCAGGAAGGTGTCGACCTCGTCGATCACCAGGACCGCCCCGGTCGCCGCGGCCTCGGCGAAGGCCTTCGCGAGGTTGCGCTCGGTCATGCCCACGTAGGGGTCCAGGATCTCGCTGGCCTTGCGCGAAACCACCGGGCGGCCCACCGCGGCTGCCAGGTGCCCTGCGGTCAGGGTCTTGCCGGTTCCCGGCTGGCCGTGGAAGAGCATAGCCAGGGCTCCCCCCTCGCCGGCCCCGGCCGACTTGTCCCGGTTCTTGACGTACCGGATCATCTGGCGGACCAGCGTCCCCAGGGGCCGCGAGGGATTCACCCCGCACTCGAGGAACTCGACGGCGGGCCCCTTGCGGACCTCGACCCGGCGCTTGACCCCCTGCAGCCCGGCCTGGGCTTCGAGAGTCCTGCCGAAGGCGTCGCGACAGGCCCGCGGGGTGGTCTGGATCCCGGACGCCACCCTGGCGGCCATGGCGAACACCGCCGGAGCCAGGGTGAACTCCCTGGCCAGCCTGGTCACCTCCGCGGCGGTGAAGTGCCTCTTGATGCGGTGCCGCCGGAGGATTCCGTCGAGCATCGCCGCACGCTTCTCCCCGTCCAGGGGGGGCAGTTCCAGGCTGTAGGCGAACCGTCTTCTGACCGCCGGATCGATGCCGTCGTGTTCGTTGACGATCCAGATCCCCCGCGAGCCGGGCAGTTCCAGGATCCCGTTGAGGTAGCCCTTGTCCATGACCTCTCCCCGGTGGAACCAGGGGCGGTCGGTGTTGAGCAGCTGGTCCGCCTCGTCCACGAAGACGAGAGCTCCCGCCTGTCCCGCCGCCATTTCCAGGCAGGCGGCCAGGGCGGCACGGCGGGCGCGGGCCTCGTTCTGGCGCTGGCCCAGCACCTCGAACCCCCGCAGCCCCAGTTCCGCGCACAGGGCGCGGCACAGGGTGGTCTTGCCGGTGCCGGGAGGCCCGTAGACCAGGATGTGCACCGGGGCGTCCCCTCCGGAGGTCAGCAGGGACCGCATCAGGTCGAGCTTGCCCGCATCGATTCCGAGGTCGTCGGCTGCCAGAGCGGATCCGGGAACCGGGCGGAAGAGTTCCTGCCTCGCGGGCGCCTGGTCGGGATCGGCGAAGAACGGCAGGAATTCCTCGGTGATCTGCAGCCACTTGCGGTCGGTGTCGAGGATGCCCATTCCGGCCAGCTTGCCTCCCAGGATCACCCCCATTTCCGCAGGGGCCAGTCCCAGGGCGGTGACCAGGTTGTCCCTGCCCCGGGGCTCGTCGCAGTGGAGATGGTTCTCGAAGTAGTCCTGGACCGGTTCCCACCACCGCATCGCCGAGAAGAAGAAACCGAACTCGGTCTCCTGCTCGGAAAGCCCGAACAGCCGGCGGGTCCGGTCGAGATGCCGGGCCAGCGGCGAGGCCTGGAAACGGTCCCGGCCGGCGGCCCATCCGGCCAGGCGGTCGGACAGGGTCGAGGCCAGGCGCTGGAGACGTGCCGGAGGGGCCCCGTTGTGCACCACCGAGACCACCGACGCCATGTCCTGGGGATCTCCCCAGGCCCGGCGCAGGTCGGGCAGCAGGCGGTCCCGGTCGGTGTCGCTCAGCAGGTCATCCACCAGGGTCTGGGTTCCCGCCGGATCGGCCCCAGCGACCCAGAAGGCGAACCCGAGGGTTTCCCGGTCGATGGTGCGCCGACGGGCCACGGTGCGGGCGGCCCACTCCGCGCAGGCGCAGAGAGTGAACTGGAGGTTGGCATCGGGATTACCGGGGGTCTTCTCCTTCCGCTTGCGGGCTCGGGCATAGAATCGCGTCATGGGCAATCTCCTTTCGGATCGGTTGATGCCGAATCTAACCCGACACCGTTCCAAATTTCGGAACGATCGGCCAACAGCCGGATCAACCGGAAAGGGATGCCCAAAAAAAAGGCCCGGCGGGGAGAGCCGGGCCAGATGAGCAATCCGTTTGCACGGACCAGTTCCGACCGTTTAGCGACTTGTTTTACGTGGCTGCAAGCAATTCGGCTCCAAATCACCACGGGTCAGCGGGGCCCCCAGGTCCGGGTTTCCACATCCGACCGGTCAACATGTTAACATCCCCGTGGGGAAATGTCAAGCAAAAACCACTCAAGTCGTTTATTTGTAATTATTTATGACTTCAGACAATTCGGTCTTTAGCCGCTCGACCAGGGCCTTGGGAGCCAGCAGGCGCGCACTGGATCCCAGGCTCAGGATCCAGGCCATGACCTCCGGTTCGCTGGTCGACGTGAAGCCGACCTCGATCCGGCCGTCTTTCTTCTGCCGGATGGTCTGGTCCGGATTCAGCTTCCGCTCGGCGGTGAAGTTCGCGGCCCATCCCCACAGCTCGGCCTTCACCTTGAAGGTCTTGCCCTTGATCACCCCGAAATGCTTGTTGAACACCTTGTCGAAATCGTAGTCGGTCACCGGCTTGAACGGCGTGTCGGTCAGGGCGACTCCTGCAAAGCGGTGCAGGGCGAACAACGGATCGTAGCCCGGATTCTTGAACACCTGGTCGGGCATCTTGGCGTAGCGGGCGTGCACGTAGATGGTCTCGTGGTGGGAGAAGATCTTCAGGGGCTTGATCCGGAAGACCTTCGGCTCCTTGTCCTGGAGGCGCCGGTAGGCGACCTCGCAGACCCGGTGCTTCTCAAGCCCCTGGACCAGGGTGCTGAGATTCCCGTAGTGAGGGGTGTAGTCGATGACCCCGGGACGGTAGACCCCGAAGGCGCTGCGGTCCGGATCCCGTCCGCCCTGGTGCAGCTTCGCCGTCTTGTCCACCGCGCGCATGGCCGCGGTGAAGTGCTCGCGCCCCAGCAGGTGGCTGGTGAAGGCCCGGCACATCAGCAGCACTTCCAGCTCGTCGTCGGTCAGGGGTAGCGTCGCCCTGGGCCGGCGCGCCCGCGGGATGCGGTAGAAGCTCCGGTTGCCCTTGGCCACCCGTTCGATGCCCGTCCCGCCCTCGTCCAGGTCCGTCACCAGGCGCAGCACCGTCTGCTTGCTGCACTGCAGACGGGAGCTGAGTTCGGTGAGGGAATATTCCCGGTCGTTGAACAGGAGCATGGCGTAGAGCTCGAGCAGACGGGATCCGGGAGAAATGCCGGCGGTCATGGGCGTGTCCTTTCGCGCGAAACGGTCCGTGGCTCCCTCGATTGTCCCCCGGCCGGCAGGATCCCGCAAGACCATTCCGGATACCGGAACGCAAATGCGATCAGGCCCGGCGGACCAACCGTCCGCCGGGCCGCCGCATCGGAAGGCTCGCCCAACCTTCCTCCACGGTCACGGGACCCGGATCAGGGCGTGAGGGTCAGGTCGCTGGTCACCCCGGCGATTCCCGCCCCTGGCCCGAACCCGGCGATCTTTTTGCCTGGACGTGCATGATGACGGAGAACCGTTCTGAATTCCGGAACGACTTCCGCATATTTCCCTGGCGGTCATCATGAGGACGATTTCAAGAAGGGGAGATCATGAGCGGAAGATCCCGGGACTCCTACCCTGCGATGGGCGCGGCCCATGACAGGACGTCGTGAAATGGGCGTCGGCAAGACTCTCCCCCGGCCGATGGGTGTAGGCCGCGAGGCACCCGTCCCCGGCCACCGAATAATCCAGGCAGACCACGTTGGGCGCCTGGATCTCCGGCTTTCCTTTCAGCCAGTAATGGCCGAAGAAGACCGGGGGATCCGCTGGGGGGTAACCGGAGTCGTCCAGTCGAAGCTTCGCAAGGTCGGCGAGGGGTTCAGCCGGGATCCCGGCCATGGCTCCCCGCGGAAACAACATGCCGCTGTAGGTGGGATCCTCCGGAACACCGAACCAGCGGACCCTGATGGCCCGCCGGGGATGGCCGTCCTTGTCCAGGGCAGGTCCCGAACCACGGGGAAGCAGCGCTTCCTTGCCCTTGAGCAACCATTCCACGGCCTGGAACAGATCCTCGTCCCTGCCCGGGGAGGCGAGGGCCGCGGCCATGAACCCGTCAGTGACGCCGCCGTGGTCCTCGAGCGCAGCGTCCGCCACACGGATCGCCCAGGGATCCCAGCAGGCATGAACCACCCGCAGGTGCTCGTTGGCAAGGTGAAGGGGCAGGATGCGGAACCAGTCCACCCAGTGATCCGGCACCGTCGGCGCTCCCAATTGATCGAGGGTTTGGCGGACCTGGCTCTCGTTCCGGGGAGAGTGGCTCCGCAGGTACCGGCCTTCATGGACGGTCGCATAGGCGATGGCGTTGAACTCGTGATTGCCCATCACGGCGTAGGCGTTCCCGTCCTCCATCATCGCGCGGACGATCTCCAGGGTCTCGCGGATCTCCGGACCCCTGTCGATGAAGTCCCCCACGAACACCGCCTTGCGGTCGGAATCGCCATGGCGGAATCCCCGCCCCGCCCGCTCGTAGCCGAGTTTCCCCAGCAGTTCCCTGAGCCGCAGGGCGTGGCCGTGGACGTCCCCGATGATGTCGTAGCAGGAATGGTGGGGGAGGCTCGCCATGATCTCGCCTGTCGCCAAGTTGTTGAAAAGGTTCCTGTTATACCCAGGGAGTCGCTTGACGGCCAAATATATCACGCTGACGGGTTCCGGCAACCCGCCGGTCGCCCGGCGGGGGCACCCTGGTGTTTCCCCAGGAATACCTGGATTTCTGCAGGAGGAATGGGATCACCAACCAGATCCATCTCCCGGGGAGAGAATCGGGAAGGGAATCCATGGCCTGGGAAGAGATGGCCGATCATGGCATCCGCAAGGTTTTCATTGACGATGGCATGCATCCGCTCTGGGATTGATCACCGGTTGCTGGCCAGGCATCTTTCCCGCGGAGTAGGCAAGGTATGACGATGGCCCTTTCGAAATCCAAGTTCCTCGCGGGCCGGCAATGCCCCAAGCTGCTGTGGGCCCACTTCAATGCGAAGGACCGCATTCCTCCGCCTGATCCCGGACGGCAGTTCATCTTCGACATGGGCCACATCGTCGGCGGCCTGGCCAAGCGATCGTATCCCGGAGGGATCGAGATCGATTGCCCGGGACCCGGCGGCCGGCCCGACGTCCCCGCCACCGTGGCGGAAACCGCACGCTTGCTGCCCCTGCGCAAGCCCCTGTTCGAGGCCAGCTTCCTGGTGGACGGCCGGTACGTCCGGGCGGACGTCCTGGTGCCCCGCGAAGGAGACCGCTGGGACCTGGTGGAGGTCAAATCCTCCACCAGGGTCCAGGACGTCAACCTCTGGGACGTGGCCTACCAGTTCGACTGCCTGACCCGGGCCGGTCTGGAACTCGACCGCCTTTACCTGATGCACGTCGACACGACCTACGTCCGCCGGGGAGCCGTCGATCCCCGCGCCCTCTTCCACCAGGTGGACGTGACCGCCGAAGCCCGGGCCCTGGCGCCCGAGGTGCCCCGCCTGGTCGCGGAGTTCGCGGCCGTCATCGGCGGCGACGAACCGCAGACACCCATCGGGTCCCATTGCGTCAGCCCCTTCCCCTGTCCCCTGAAGTCCCATTGCTGGGCGGGGCTCCCCGAGCATCACGTGACCCGGCTCTACTACGGCGGAAAGAAGGCATTTCACTGGGTGGCAAGTGGCTGGGAGACCATCGACCAGCTTCCGCCCGACGGTTTGAGCGCCCCCCAGCGCATCCAGCAGAATACCGTATCCAGCGGACAGCCCCATTTCGAGGCGGCCCCGGTCCGGCGCTGGCTGGACGGTCTGGAGTACCCCATCCACCACCTGGACTTCGAGACCATGGCGCCGGCCGTCCCCCTCTGCGATGGCACCCGGCCCTACCAGCAGGTCCCCTTCCAGTTCTCCCTGCACGTCCAGGACCGGCCCGGGGCCACACCCCGGCACCTGGAATTCCTGGCCGAGGGACCCGGCGATCCCCGTCCCGGGTTGCTCGAGGGGCTCCGGGCCATCGGCCCCCAGGGAACCGTCCTGGCCTTCAACGCCGGCTTCGAACGGACCGTCCTGGGGAATCTCGGTACGGACTTCCCCGACTTCGGCCCCCTGACCGCCGACCTGATCCGCCGGATGGACGACCTGGCGACGCCCTTCAAGCGATTCCAGGCCTACCACCCAAGCCAGCAGGGGAAGTACTCCCTGAAGGCCGTCCTGCCGGCGTGGACGGGCTTGAGTTATGAAGGTCTGGATATCGCCGACGGCCAGGCGGCCGCCAGCGAATTCGTCCGGGCGATGTATGGAGATGAGATCGGCTTGCCTCCCCTGGACGGGAGAGACAGGGCCCGCGTGCTTGCGGACCTCAGTGCCTACTGCCGGCTGGACACCCTGGCCATGGTGGAGGTGCTCGAAATCCTCATGGCCAGGGTGTGATCGGTCATTCCTCTTCCGGGGCGAACGCCGCGGCCAGCTTGTCCTGGACGAGGCCGTAAGTCTCCTCGATCCGGTCCGACGTTTCCCCCTGGAGCATACCCAGGCCCGCCAGCGCGTCCTTGGCCCTGCGGAACCCATCCTCGATGCCCCGGCGGATCTCCGCCTCGAACCTGTTCAGGGTCTCGGTCTCGTCCTGGCCGGCGTTCCGCGCCTTGTAATTGGGGAAGAACCCGAGAGCGAAACCGAGCACCCTTTCGGCCACCGCCTCGGGCGAGGTGTCCAGGCCGATGGAAAAGCTGTCCTCGGGCTTCTTCCCTTCGGGTCCGGCTCCACCCTCTTCTCCCGACGGAAAGACATCCCGGAGGCTTTCCTCCAGCTCCTTCCGGAGCAGGGCGAGGCCACCGTCCTCGAGGATGCTCAGGGCCAGGTCCTCGCCGTGGGCCCGGGCCGGGCCGGCGCCCCCGCGAAGGTAGGCGCTCCTGCGTTCATCCGCGGATGTCGTCTTCTGGGGATCCTGGGCCTTCTTGACAGGCGATAGGCCCGGTAGGTTTGATATGGGGTTCGCCATGGCTCTCCCTCCTTGAAAGGAGCCTATGGGGTGGGGCGAGGTTTTCGCACCATATATTAAATATCGGCATGATATTGATTTTCTTGAAAGAAATCTCCCCAGGGGCGGCGCAACGCGGTCGAGGCCTCCGTCGGGTTAGTCCGAGGGGGGGCGGCCGGGTCCCCCGGGGGGATCCCGATGCGACGGGGGGGCTCGTCCAGGACCACGCATGGGTCCTTTGCCGTGGAGAGATCCCCGCGGATGTGGCACACTCACCCCGTCGGCCGGAAACCCGTGTCCTCCGGGACCCTCCAGGAGCGTCAGGCATGACCCCCAAGCCCCGATTCCTCCAGGCGGCCAGCTTCGCCGCCGGCCTCGTCATCGGCCTCGCCATCATCGCCGGCTGCGGCGCCGACCGGAAGGAGACACCCCCCGCGGAGCAGTCTTCTGCGGCCCTGCGACCCTTCCGGCCCTTCAGCGGCGACCGCTGGATCGGCAACGCCGTCTGCTACGGCCCCCACCGGGACGGGCAGCGGCCCGGCGGCCCCGGCCCCTCCGCCGACCAGCTCCGCGAGGACCTGGACCTGATGCTCCCGCACTGGAACCTGCTGCGGGTATATGGCGCCACCGGCGCCACTCCCATCCTGCTCGAGGAGATCCGGCGCGGCGAACTGGACATGAAGGTCGTGCTGGGAGTGTGGATCGCTCCCGAGGAGCACCGCGATCCGGAGGGAACCGTGACCGGCCGCGACACTGAAGCCGCGGCCGCCAACCGGGGCGAGGTCCAGGCCGCCATCGACCTGGCGAACCGCTACCCCGGTCTCGTCGTCGCGGTCTGCGTCGGCAACGAGACTCAGGTCTCCTGGTCGGCCCACCGCAGTCCGCTGGACATCCTCATCGGACACGTGCGCACGGTGAGGGCCGCCGTCTCCGTCCCCGTCACCGTCGCCGACGACTTCAACTTCTGGAACAAGCCGGAAAGCCGTGAGCTGGCCGTCGAAGTGGACTTCATCACCATGCACGCCCACCCGATGTGGAACGGGCTGCAGCTGGACGGCGCGCTTCCCTGGCTGCAGGAGCAGGTGAAGGCGGTCCAGGCGTTTCATCCGGACCGCCCGGTGATCCTGGGGGAGACCGGCTGGGCCACATCCGTCCACGACGAGGGGGAGCAGGCCACCCTGATCAAGGGCGCCCCTGGCGAGCAGGAGCAGAAGACCTTCTTCGCGGAGGTCCGCGCCTGGGCGGAGCGCGACCGCCTTCCGGTTTTCTTCTTCGAGGCGTTCGACGAGAACTGGAAGGGTGGCGATCATCCCGCCGAGGTGGAGAAGCACTGGGGAGTATTCCGGGCGGACCGGACCCCCAAGGCCGCCGTCAAGAGGTCCTGACCCGTTCACCGGGAATTCCCCGGGAAACTCCGGGTTCTGGACGGTCAGCGCCGGCGTGCCTCGACCGCGCCCCATGACGCCCCGAGGGCAGCCCTCGTCCCACGTGGTCGGGTTGGTTTTGTCATCCGAATGCCCTTGTTTTTAATCTATTGGCCGCCGGAAGGGTTCATTTGAACCCCTCTGCGATATGATTCTTCAAATCACGGGGAATGCCCCGGCTCGTGCCGGAACTTCGGCGCCATCCCATGCCCATCCGCCGGGGATTAATGCTATCATTACCTCTGGAATCATCCGCACCCTCCCGAAAGGTCCGACTTGAACCCGTCGCCCCTCATCCCGTCTCGGCTCCACACCCGCTGGGCCTTGCTTCTTCTGGTCATGCTTGCGATCCCCGGTCCGGTGGCCTTCGCCGGTGGCCAGGACGTCGCCGACGAGGTCTTCTACCACTACATGCCCATCTGCTGGCGCGACTCGGACGGCGACGCCTACCGCTTCGGCGACTTCGGCGGCATGACCGCCGCCCTGCCCTACCTGACGGAACTGGGCGTGACCGCCATCTGGATGAACCCCGTGTTCCCCTCCCCCGCCTACCACGGCTACCAGCACGGCCGCGCCGACCAGCTGAACCCCTGGTTCGGGACCGAGGCCGACTTCATCGCCTTCATCGAGGCCGCCCACGCCGCGGGCATCAAGGTCTTCGTCGACTTCGTGGCCTACGGGATCAGTCACGACTCTCCCTGGTACCAGGACGCCTACGGCCATCCCGGCAGCGTGTACGACGACTGGCTGGCCTTCACCAACCCGGCCAACACCGAGTCCTGGGGATCGACCTTCAACACCTGGAACGGTGCAACGGTGGGGCACGTCTGGTGGGACCTGCGCGACCCCGGCCCCGTCGGCCTGGTCACCCAGTGGGCGCAGCACTGGCTGGATCCCGACGGCGACGGCGACTTCGGCGACGGCCTGGACGGCTACCGGCTGGACCACGTCTGGAAGACCTATCCCAACGGAACCGAAGGGTGGGGTTACCACATCGACACCTTCTGGGCCCCGTGGCGCAACGCCCTGCGCACGGTGAACCCCGATGTCTTCGTCTTCGCCGAGCAGGCCGACTGGGGCAGCCAGGGCATCGAGCTGCTGGCCGGGCTGGACGCCGCCTTCACCAAGCCCTTCGAGTTCGCCGCCCGCGACGCCCTGCGCTGGGAATTCGCCTCGGCCCTCTACGACGGGATGGCGGCCGCCAACGCCGCCCTGGGCGGTTCGCCCCATCCCGGGACCCTGATGACCACCATCGGCAACCACGACGTGGACCGGCTGGCCACCAGCATCGGGGACGGCTTCGCCAAGGGGAAAGCCGCCGCCGCGGTGCTCCTGACCCAGCCCTTCACGCCTGTCATCTACCACGGCGACGAGATCGGCATGCGCGGCGCCAAGAACACGTCCTACAGCGGGGACGCCGCCGACATCCCCATGCGCGAGCCCTTCAAGTGGAACGCCGTGGTCGGCCCGCCGATGAGCGACTACGACGTCCTGAACGCGGCAGCCTACGCCGGGCGCATCGCCCAGGACAACGATGGCCGCAGCGTCGAGGAACAGCTGAACGTCCCCGGCAGCCTGCTCGAGGCCTACCGGCAACTCATCGCGGTCCGCAAGGGCAGCGTCGCGCTGCGCCGGGGAGGGTATCATCCCGTGGCCGCAAGCGACGGCGGCGTCTGGGCCTTCGCCCGCGCCCACGACGACCAGCAGGTGCTGGTCGTGATCAACGTCACCGGCGGCGCGCGCAGCTTCCGCCTGGACCTGGGCGGGTTCGCCATCCCCGGCGGATCGACCCAGCCCGTCGACCTCCTGGGGGGCCCGGCCCCCGCCCCGCTGACCGACGTCAACAAGGGATCCTACCCGCTTTCCTTTGGCGCCTACGGGTATGCGGTGTACGACCTGGACGTCGTCCCCCCGGCGCCGCCGGCGGTCATCGTGGACGGGCGCAGCGTGCCCGGAGACTTCTTTCCGCATCCCGCACTGGCCACCCAGGACAGCCCTACCCATCTGGGCGACAACGTCTCCGAGCTGGACCAGATGTTCGCCCGCATCTCGGGCGACTCGCTCTTCGTCGGCATCACCGGCAACCTCGGCACCGACGGCACCGGCCTGGCCCTTTTGATCGACGCCGCCCCCGGAGGCCAGACCACCCTGGACACGAGTACGCTGTCGCCCCCGCCCTCGGGTCCCCAGCACCTGACCGGCCTGCGCCTCGATCCGGGTTTCGAACCCGAGACCCTGCTGTTCGTCAACGCCTACTCGGGGACCATCTACACCGACAGGGTCGAGTTGCCCTCCGGGTCCGGCGCCGTCAAATCCTACGTCGGGCAGGGGATCGTCGGCAGCGGCAACGGCCTCCTCACCGGCGGGTCGAACCCCGGCGGCATCCGGGTCGCCCTCGACAACTCCAACACTTCGGGCGTGACCGGCAGCAGCGCCGCCGACGCGGGCGCCGCCGTCACCGGCTTCGAGCTCTTCCTGTCCCTGGCGGATCTGGGTCACGCGGGCGGCCCGGTGAGGCTGGCCGCCTTCATCCTCGAGACCAGCGGGGATGTGAGCAACCAGTGGCTGCCCCCCCTGGGCGGAGTGACGGGATCGCTGGGGATCGCCCCCGACCTGACGGCCTTTCCGGAATCGCAATTCGCCGAGCTGGATGGAGCCTCCGGGGTCGGCCTGCCTGCCGTGGATGGCCTCGAAGCAAGCGCACAGGCGACGGGCGAGGGCGCGGTCTTCCGGTTCACGCTGGTGGAGTCGGGGCCCGTGACCCTGGCCATCCACGATCTGCGCGGCCGGGAAGTTTGTCGTCTTCTGGATGGGATCATACGCCCGGCGGGGCAGCGGAGCGCGTTCTGGGACGGCCGCTCCGGCGGGGGCCGTCCCGTGGCGTCGGGCGTTTATCTCTTCCGGCTGGAGGCCGGAGGGATGATTGCGACCGGACGGGTCGTCCTGGTGCGTTAGCCCGCTACTTCGCGAGCAGGATCTTCTGCGTCGAAATCTCGCCGCCGGTCTCCAGGCGGACGAAATAGGCCCCGGATGCGGCTCGACGCCCGCCGTCGTCGTTCCCGTTCCAGGTCACCGCCTGGGGCCCCGGGGAGAACGTCGTCCGGGCGAGGGTGCGCACGAGGCGGCCGCTCATGTCGAACACGTCGAGGGCCGCCGGCCCCGCCGCGGGCATGACGAAGGTGATGGTGGTGACGGGGTTGAAGGGGTTGGGATAGGCCTTCGGCGCCGCCAGGGCCGTGACCAGGTCGCCCCGCACGCCCGACAACCCGCACGGTTCCGGCGGACCGGCGGCATCCGTCCCCGTCGCGAACCACACGAAGTACCGCTTCGAGGCCGTATCCACCCCGACCCCCATTGCCGCCCAGGTTTGGGAAGCCCAGATACCCTGGTTGAGGATCACGTCGTTGTGGCCAGAGCTGCCCTTCCAGGCGTTCAGCGCCCCGGCGGGATCCGCGAAACCCTGGGCGGCGATCTCGTACCCCGTCGACGTGTAGGTCCCCTCCGAAACCTCCGACGGCTTCGTCCACATGCACAAGGCCTGGGCGTGATCAGGGGTGTAGCAGCAGGTGGAGTACGGCGCCCCGGAGACCCCGTACCAGGAGTGCAGGTTGCAGCTGGGGTCGCTGCCCCAGTCGCCGGTGACGTCGTGGGCGTAGTTGTGATCGGCCACGTGCCACTGGGCGACCGCGGTCAACACGGTCGAGACCGGTATGGCGGGCAGGCTGTTCTCCGCCCGGTAGTCGTCGATGAGCTGGATCATCAGCTCCTCGTCCGCGTTGAGGCAGCCGGGGGGCTGGTACTGGGCGGATGCGCCGCCGGCGAGGATCAGACCGAGAATCAACACACGCACGACCACGATGCTCCTCCAGGATGATGAAGTCCTCGAATGCACTCCCGGAATCATCCCACAGGTCCCGCCAAATTTCCACCAATTTGCTCCTGTTTTGAGAACAAAAATGCAACATTCCATAAGGTTGCTGGATGGGGTCGATCACGACAACGGGCGCGTCGTCCTGGTGCGCTAGGCCCCGAGGCCGACGCCCCGGGAATCGATCGTGAGGAGACGGAATTCGGGGAACCCGTACTCGGCCCCCTGGGTGTGCACCACGAGGTTGGGAGCGAGCCGCGCCGTCCCCTCCCCGTGGGTGTGGCCGCACAGCACGGTGAACCTGCATTCGGGATACGCCGCCGCGGTCCGCGCCAGCAGGACCCCCACCGCCTTGCAGGTGAAGTGGGGCAACCAGTCGGGATCGGAGATGCGGCCCTGGTGCCAGCAAGCCTCGGCGAAGGGGGGAACGTGGGTGAGCACGACCACCTGCCGGCCGCCGGCCGCCGCAGCGGTGAGTCCGGGTTCCAGGGCGGACGCCTCCGCGTCCCCCAGACGCTGCAGCCTTTCCTGGAGGGCGGTGCCCGCTCCGTAGGACCGGCGGAACCCCCGCCGGTCGAACACCTCGTCCAGCTCCTCGATCAGCAGGTAGTCGTTCAGCACGACCCCCGATCCGGGGAAGTCTCCGAGGCGCGCGTCCCCCCAGCCTCCGCAGCCCACCAGGGTCACCCCCTCGCCCAGGGCGACCGGGCCCGTCTGGGGCAGCCAGCGGAGCAGGGGGTGATCGAGCGCGCCGACCCTCTGCCGGATGCCCGCGATCGACCCGCCGTAGAAATCGTGATTGCCGAGGACGAAGTAGATCGGCTTCCCGATCCTGTCGGCGAGTTCCCCGAGGAAGATTTCGAGCCGGGCGGCGGTGGCGGTGTCACCCCCGAGCAGGACCGCCTCGACCCCCGCGGCCTCGAGACGGTCGCAGAACCCGGCAACGCCTGCGGGGCCCGCATGATCCAGATGAGGGTCGGTCGACCAGGCGAGCGTCATGGCTGATCCCTGGGGCAAGGCGTCTCCTTCCGCATGGAGCGAGGAGGATACTCCTTGGCGGGACGGCCGTCACCCCTGATGGCCGCCCGCAGGCCGCGGCGGCCGGTTCACGCGCGGGGCCGGTCCCGGAGCGCCCGGAAGCTGACCATCTTCTGCTGCTGCTCGTCCCAGAGGTTCATGGCCAGCGACCGCAGGCTGCGCTTGAGGGTCAGGGGAGACACCGCCTGCAGGACGGGGACGGTGTCCTGACAGGCCTGCAGGTGGTAGTTGGGGATGCGGGGCCGCAGGTGGTGGATGTGGTGCAGGCCGATGTTGCCGGTGATCCACTGGAGGACCCGCGGCAGCTTGTAGTAGGAACTGCCCTTCAGAGCTGCGTCGAGGGGATCCAGCTGGTCCCCGGTCGCCCAGTAGGCGTCCTCGAACTGGTGCTGGACGTAGAAGAGCCAGACGCCGATGGTCC
>JAHJTW010000127.1 GCA_018829565.1 bacterium
CCCGGGGCGGACATCAGCGCCCCCAGCGCCTGGGACGTCTTCACCGGCAGCCATGACGTCGTGATCGGCGTCATCGACACCGGCGTGGACTACAACCACCCCGACCTGGCCGCCAACATCTACGCCAATCCCGGCGAGATCCCCGGCAACGGGATCGACGACGACGGCAACGGTTTCGTCGACGACGTCCGCGGCTGGGACTTCATCAACAACGACAACGACCCCATGGACGACAACGGCCACGGCACCCACTGCTCCGGCACCATCGGCGGCGTAGGCGACAACGGCATCGGCGTCGCCGGCGTCAACTGGCACGTCAAGATCATGCCGCTGAAGTTCCTGAGCGCCGGCGGCAGCGGCAGCACCGACGACGCCATCTCCTGCATCGAGTACGCCACCATGATGGGCGTGAACCTGACCAGCAACAGCTGGGGCGGCGGCGGCTTCAGCGAAGCCATGCGGCAGGCCATCGCCGACGCCGGCGCGGCGAACGTCCTGTTCGTCGCCGCCGCGGGCAACTCGAGCTCCAACAACGACGCCTCCCCCCACTATCCCTCCAGCTACGCCGAGGACAACGTCGTGGCGGTCGCCGCGACCGATCACAACGACGAGCTGGCCGGCTTCTCCAGCTACGGAGCCACCTCGGTGGACCTGGCGGCGCCCGGCGTGAACATCCTGAGCACCCTCCCCGGCAACTCCTACGGGCAGCTGAGCGGGACGTCCATGGCCACGCCCCACGTGGCCGGCGCCCTGGGCCTGGTCTTCGGCCGGTTCCCGGCGATCGACGCCCTGGACGCGAAGAACCTCATCCTGAACTTCGCCGACCCCGTGCCCGATCTGGACGGGATGGTGCTCACGGGCGGACGCCTCAACGCCTTCATGCCCATCGCCGATCCGGACAGCATCCCGCCCGGGATGATCACGGACCTGGCTGTCGGCACCGCGGGTTCGAACTGGCTGGACGTGTCGTGGACGGCCCCCGGGGACGACGACTACACCGGGAAGGCCAGCCGCTACGACCTGCGCTACGCCACCGCCTTCATCGACGAGACGAACTGGGATGACGCCGTCCGCGTGACGGGCGAGCCCGGCCCCAGTCCGGCGGGCGCCTTCGAGCAGATGCGCGTCGACGGCCTGGAATTCAACACCACCTACTACCTGGGGATCATCGCCCTGGACGAGTTCGGCAACGCCTCTCCGATCTCCAACGTGCCCATGGGTACCACCCTGGGCGCTCCGGACATCGCGGCGGCGCCCGCCTCGTTCAGCGACGCCCTGCTGACCGGCGGCACATCCACCCAGAGCCTGACGCTCAGCAACGTGGGCATGGGCACCCTCGACTTCGTGATCCCGACCCCGACCCTGCTGGGCGGTCCCGTCCTGGTGCATGAGGCGGTGGACCTGCCCAAGGGCGCCCTCGACACGCGCACGGGCGACCCGGTGACCGAGGGCAGCGGCGGACCGGACATGTACGGTTACCGCTGGGTCGACAGCAACGACCCGTTCGGTCCGGTCTTCGCCTGGCAGGACATCTCGGGCATGGGCTCGGTGGCCATCGCCTCCGGCGACGACGTCAACGCCGGCCCCTTCGCCATCGGCTTCGACTTCCCCTTCTACGGGGGCGAGTATGCCGAGTTCAGGGTCTGCTCCAACGGGTGGCTGAGCTTCACCAGCACCGCCACCAGCTACAGCAACCAGCCCCTGCCGACCTCCGGTGCTCCCGAGCACCTGATCGCCCCGTTCTGGGACGACCTGAACACGACCCCCGGCGCCGTCTACTACTACGGGGACGGCACCCGTCTGGTCGTCCAGTGGGAAGGGGTTTCCCACTACGGGTCGGGCGGCCCCTACAGCTTCCAGGCCATCCTGTACGCCGACGGGACCATCGAGTACATGTACAACGCCATGGGTGATCCGACCGATTCGGCCACCGTGGGCATCCAGAACGGCGACCGGACCGACGGTCTGACCGTCGCCTTCAACACCGGCTACGTCGCCGACGGGCTGGCCGTCTCGATCAAGGCCGTCCCCCAGTGGGTGACGGTGGCGCCCACCTCGGGCACCGTCTGGGCCCCGGGCAGCACCGCCCTGGACGTCACCTTCGACGCTTCCGGCCTCGTGGGAGGCATCTATGACGGCATGATCCGCATCCTGAGCAACGATCCGGACGAACCGGAGACCCAGATCCCCGTCCAGCTCGCCGTCACCGGTGCGCCGGACATCCTGGTCAGCCCGCTGGCCTACGACTTCGGGGACCTGTTCCTGGGGGCGACACCGTCGACCACCGTCATGGTGCGCAACACGGGCACCGACCTGCTGACCGTCAGCGGGATCACGATCGACGACCCGGCCTTCACCGCGGACCAGGCGAGCTTCGTCCTGGCCCCGGGGGCGAGCCAACCCGTGAACGTGACCTTCGCGCCGACGGTGGCCCAACCCTACTCGGCCACGATGACCGTCACCAGCGACGCTCCCAACGACCCGGTGGTCCTGGTGAGCCTGAGCGGGCAGGGCCTGGTGCCGCCCGACTTCTCGGTCACGCCCACCTCCCTGACCAGCGACCTGCTGACCGGCCAGACCGAGAACCAGACGCTGATGTTCACCAACAGCGGCGGGGCGGACTTCGAGTTCGACCTGAGCGTCGCCTTCAACGCCACGGTGACGGTCCACAACGACGTCGTCGAGGTGGGCAAGGACGAGGTGGACATGAACGCCGGCGAGCCCGTGACCGAGGGCTCCGGCGGTCCGGACATCTTCGGCTACCGCTGGATCGACAGCGACGAGCCGGGTGGTCCGACCTACGACTGGATCGACATCTCGACCACGGGGACCCCGGTGTTCTCCGGCGTCAACGACGACCGCAACGCCGGCCCGTTCCCCATCGGCTTCGACTTCCCGTTCTACGACAACACCTTCAGCGACTTCCGGGTCTGCTCCAACGGCTGGCTCAGCTTCACCAGCACGTCGACCGACCTGAGCAACGCCCCGTTGCCGGGCACCGGCGCGCCGGAGAACCTGCTGGCCTTGTTCCATGACGACCTGCGCCCGGACACCGGCACCGGCGGCAACGTGTTCTACGAGTACGACGGCGCGCGGCTGATCGTGCAGTTCAACAACGTGCTGCGCTACAGTTCGGGCGGCCCGTACACGTTCCAGGCGCTGCTCTACCCCGACGGCACCATCGTGTACCAGTACGCGGACATGCAGGGCACCCGCCTGGACGAGGCCACCATCGGCATCCAGAACGCGACCCAGGACGACGGCCTGACCGTGGTCTACAACGCGGACTACGTGCACGACGGCCTGGCGATCCGCTTCCAGGCCTTCCCCGAGTGGCTGACGGTCAACCCGGCCGCGGGCGTCATTCCTCCGGGCGGATCCCTGCCGGTGACGGCCCGCTTCAACTCGAACGGCCTTTTCGGCGGGACCTACACGGCGGACATCGTGGTCGACAGCAACGATCCCGCCCTGCCCAACCTGGCCATTCCTGCGACGATGAACGTCACGGGCGCCCCCGACATCCTGGTCGCGCCCCTGTCCATCGACTACGGGAACGTCTTCGTGGGCACCCCGACCCTGCAGAATCTGGTGATCTCGAACGTCGGGACCGACGACCTGGTCCTCACCGGATGGACCCTGGACAATCCCGACTTCGGCACCGACCTCACCGTGCCCGACATCCTCGGCCCCACCCAGAGCCTGATCGTGACCATGCGGTTCACGCCCTCGGTGGTCGGCCTGCGCGAGGCGGTGTTCACCCTCGCCAGCAACGACGCCGACACCCCGAACGTGACGGTGGACCTGTCCGGTTACGGCCTGCTGCCGCCCGACGCCGCGGTCTCCCCCACGAGCCTGGTATCCAACCTGTTCACGGGTGAGATGGAAACCCAGTCGGTGACCCTGTCGAACACCGGCGCCAGCGACCTGGACTGGACGGCGAGCACCCTGCTCGGCGCCGCGGAGGTGGCGGTCTTCGCCGACGACGCGGATCTGGGCAAGGAGGAACTCGACCCCCGGCCCGGCATCCTGGGATCCGGTGGTCCGGACCTCTACGGCTACCGCTGGAAGGACAGCGACGAGGTCGGCGGACCGGCCTTCGTGTGGACCGACATCAGCACGACCGGAACCGCGGTGTTCTCCGGCACCGCCGACGACGTGAATACCGGCCCGTTCGCGATCGGCTTCACGTTCCCGTTCTACGGGACGCCGTTCACGGAATTCCGGATCAGCTCCAACGGTTTCCTCAGCTTCACCAGCACGTCGAGCGACCTGAGCAACGCGCCGTTGCCGGGGACCGGCGCGCCGGAGAACCTGCTGGCCGTCTTCCACGACGACCTGCGCATCGACCCTTCCACCGGCGCCAACGTCTTCTACGAATACGACGGCTCCAAGCTGATCGTGCAGTGGCATCAGGTGCCCAAGTACTTCGCGAACGGGCAATTGACGTTCCAGGCGCACCTGTACCCCAACGGCACGATCTTCTACTACTACCTGTCGATGACGGACGCCGCCTTGAACTCGGCCACCATCGGCATCCAGAACGCGACCCGGGATGACGGGCTGACCGTCGTCTACAACGATACCTACGTCCACGACAACATGGCGATCCGCATCGCCCCCGTGTCGGACTGGCTGACGGTCAGCCCGGCCTCGGGCGCAGTGCCTCCGGGCGGATCCCAGACCATCGACGTCGTCTTCAACGCGGCCGAACTGTTCGGGGGCACCTACGAGGGCGCCGTGCGGCTGGAGACCAACGACCCGAACGCCGGCGTGATCGACGTGCCGGCCACCCTGAACGTCACGGGCGTCCCGGTGCTGGCGGTGGATCCCACGGCGCTGGACTTCGGCGACGTCTACATCGGCTATCCCGACCTGCTGCAGTTGACGGTGAGCAACGCGGGTACGGACCTGCTGACGGTGACCGGGATGACCTCGACCCTCGGCGACTACACCGCCGATCCGGCCGTGTTCGACCTGGATCCGTTCGAGAGCCAGGTGGTGACGGTGACCTTCTCGCCGTCGGCCGCCGGGCCTCGCAACGACATGCTGGAGATCGCCAGCAACGACTCCTCCTCCCCCGCGATGGTCTCCCTCTCCGGGGTGGGTGTCGAGCCCCCGGTCGTCACCTGGAGTCCCGACCCCATCGTCGGCGCCGCCATGCCCGGCGGCACGAAGGTCAAGACCCTGACGGTCTGCAACGAGGGCGGCAGCGACCTCGTCTGGACCCTGAACGCGTCCGAGAGCCTGGCCTCGGACATGGTCGCTTACCCCGAGCTCGTGCTGGGCAAGGAGGAGGAGGATCCGCGTCCGGGCATCCTGGGTTCGGGCGGACCCGACACCTTCGGCCACACCTGGATCGACAGCGATGATCCCGGCGGGCCGGCCTTCATGTGGACCGACATCAGCGCCACCGGCACCCCGGTCTTCGGCCAGTACGAGGACGACGACAACTACGGACCGCAGCCCATCGGCTTCGACTTCCCGTTCTACGGCAACTCGTTCAGCGAGTTCTACGTGTGTTCCAACGGGTGGCTGAGCTTCACCAACAGCACCCTGAAGTCCTACTCGAACCAGCCGCTGCCGAACGCAGGCAGCTCGGTGCCGGAGAACCTGATCGCCCCCTTCTGGGACGACATGGTCGTCGATCCGGTCACCCGCGGACTGGAGGTTCATTACCTGTTCGACGGCGAGAAGCTGATCGTCCAGTACGACATCAGGCGCATCGCCGCCTTCGACCCGCCCTACTACAGCTTCCAGGTGCTGCTGTATCCCGGCGGCGACATCAAGTTCCAGTACGACACCCTGGGTGCGGTCACCAACAGCGCCACCATCGGCATCCAGAACGGAACGCGCGATGACGGCCTGATGATGGCCTACAACACGGATTACCTGCACGATGACCTGGCGATCCTGATCACCTCGGCCCCGGGCTGGCTGAGCGCCGCCCCCGAGTCGGGCGTGATCCCTGCCGGCGAATGCGCCGAGATCGCCGTCACCATGGACGCCTCCGAGTTGGAGGAGGGGGACTACAACGGCACCCTCACCCTCACCAGCAACGACCCGGCGACCCCGACGGCGACCATCGACGTGATCTTCCACGTGGCGACCGTCATGGCCGCCGACGTGGACGTCGATCCCAACACCCTGAACCTGGACAGCAACGGCAAGTGGATGACCGGCTTCGTCGAACTGCCCGCCGGGTACGCCACCGGCGACGTGGTGATCGAAACGGTGATGTTCAACGGCGTCGTCCCGGTGGACGGCGACCGCTACGCCCTGTTCGAGGACTTCAACGACAACGGGATCCTGGACATGATGTTCAAGTTCGACCGCTCGTTGATCGAGGAGATCCTGCCCGAGGGCGAGCAGGTGGCCGTGACCATCACCGGTGAGATCCGCGACACGGCCTACTTCGTGGCGACGGACACGATCCGGGTCATCCGCCCGCGCATGACCAGCCCCAACGGCGGCGAGATCGCCATGGCCGGCACCACCATCAACCTCCAGTGGGAGAACCCGGTCAACTGGAGCGTCGACCACTCCGACGTGTACTACTCGGCCGACGGCGGCGAGAGCTGGACGCTGATCGCAGCCGGCATCGCCGGGACCAGCGCCATGTGGCAGACCCCGGCGACCGTCAGCGACCAGATGCTGGTCCGGGTGTTCGCCTTCGACAACAAGGGCGTGCTCGGCTTCGACACGACCGACGAGACCTTCACCCTGACCGACCAGGCGTCGGGCGTGGACCTCGTGGTCCCGACCGTCTACGCCCTCGGCCAGAACCACCCCAACCCGTTCAACCCGCGGACGACGATCATGTTCGATCTGCCTGATGCGGGCATGACCCGGCTCGCCGTGTACGACCTGCGCGGCCGCCTGGTCCGGACCCTGGTCAGCCGGGCGATGACCGCCGGGCGCCACCAGGTGATCTGGAACGGCAACGACGACCACGGCCAGACCGTGGCCTCGGGCGTCTACTACTACCGAATCACCGCCGGCACGTACGACGCCGTCAAGTCCATGACCCTCCTGAAGTAGGGACTCCGGTCCCGCGACAGCCGGCCGCTCCCTCCGGGGAGCGGCCGGTTTCTTTGGGGACCGGAACCGCCGAAGCGGCACCGGCCCCCGGTGGTGGGGTCGGGAAATCAGGTCCGGAAGAGGTACTGCATCTTCACGAAGTACTGGCGATGGGTCAGACGCCAGCCGTCCACCCCGTGCTCCTCCGCGTTCAGATCCATGTAGTCGCGGGTGCTGCCCACGAAGAAGGTGGACAGCGGGTTGAGGCGGTAGGTCACCAGGGGGTCGGCCTCCCACAGGCGGGCGCCGTTGCGGTACTGGATGATCAGGCGGACCGACAGCTCGCGCGAGGCCTGATACCGGAACTCGTTGCGGGCGATGTAGTCCGAGAACAGCCGGATCCCCGTCTCCACGTCGTCGCTGCGGATGGAGGCCAGGCTGGCGCCCCAGTAGAAGCGGTCGAAGGGCTTCAGGTCGAACCAGATGCCCCAGCTGGTCTCCTTCCCCATGACCTCCTGGAAGCGGGCGATGCGGTGGCCGTAGTTGAAGTTGCCCCCGTACTGCAGCCAGGTTCCCGGAGTGCTGTTGCCGCAGATGTGGGCCACCCAGATCCCGTCGAACGGGATGCCGTGGTACAGCTCGTTGCTCGCCATGTACCGGGCATGGAACGCGGTCTGGGCCTTGCGGAGGCGCCACTCCAGATGGGCATTGACCCATTCGTCCTTCCGGGTGCCGTCGAAGTCCCACTTCATGCCACCGTCCACGGAGGGGCTGATCCGTTCCAGCAGGCTGCCCTCGTCCTCGAACCGGAAGTGGTAGCCCGAGTTGAAGCTCGGCTGGCGGGTGTCGTTGGCTGGCTCGAATCCGCTGTCCGCGCGGAAGGTGGGGCTCTTCTGCCAGTAGTCCACGTCCAACCAGAAATTGCGGGTGAAGCGCTCGTAGCTGGCGTACAGACCGTGGCCCCAGAAATCCTCGCCGTCGAGGATGCGGGTGTGATCCCCGCCGGCGAAGGTCTCGGTCCCGTCCCAGTCCGGGGTCAAGCCCGGGTTGTCGACCTCGGCGGTGCGGGTGGCCAGGAACTGCCACTCCACCGCGTCGTTCTGCGACAGGCGCAGCTTGCCGTCCAGCCCGGTCACCGAGCCGGCGCCGCCGCCGTCGAACCGGCGGTCGGTCGCCACGACGCCCAGGTAGGTCTGGTCGCCGATCTCGTGCCGGGCGCGCAGGATGTTCGAGGTGCTCTTGCCGTTGAGCACGAAGGCGCTGCCCTCGGCGAACGGCAGGATGATGACCGAATGGTCGTCCCGGGCGCTGAGGTAGGCCACGCTGGTCTTGCCCTTGCGCCCGGTCATCTTGGCGGCGGCGATGGGGTCGTTCACCGACCGGGTGTAGACCGCGTTGAAGTAGGTGCTGAACAGGTCGCTGCCCTCCTGGAAGAAGGGGCGCCGCTCGGGATAGAACAGGGCGAAGGCGGAGTTGACGTCGATCTGCGCCGCGTCCGACTCGACCTGGCTGAAGTCCGGATTGATGGTGGCTTCGGCCGTGAACTCGGACGAGATGTCGTAGCTGATCCCCAGCCCGAGGTCCACGTTGCGGTCGTCCGCCAGGGGGCTCCACTGGATGGGCCGGTTCTCCCAGGCCCCGTCCTCGCTGCGGGAGCCCGACTGGTGGAACACCACCGAGGGCAGCAGCTCGAGCCCCGACCCGCCCTCGATGCCGCGGGCCCCGCGCACCGTCCCCCACTGGCAGGGCCAGCAGCTCTCGTTGCGGTCGTACGCCGCCCAGGAATACTGGTAGCGCGATTCGCGGGGCCGGTTGCGCCAGAAGTCGACGTGCCAGACCTGCTCCTCGACCTGGGGAAAGCGCATCTCGGCGAAGGGGATGGCCATCTCCACGAGGTAGCCGTACTCGGTGATGCGGCCGGCCGACTCGAAGATCATGTCGTAGGAGGTGTCCTCGCCGTTGCCGATGGAGAACAGCAGGTCGCCCTGCAGCCCGTAGGGGTTGGCCGCGATCTCGTAGGCGAGGGCCTTCTCCCCGAACATGTCCAGGGCCAGGATCACGTAGTCGTCGCGGAAGATGTTGTCCCGCTCGCAGAAGCTGGCGCGCACCTCGGCGGGATCGTCGTAGCAGATCCAGGCCAGGTAGAGGTTGTCCTGGTCGTAGGTCACCAGCACCTCGGTGTCCACCCCGGGCCTGGTCTGGTCGCCGGGGTTGTGCTCGGCGAAGTTGTCGGCGACCGCGGCTCCCACCCAGCCGGGGTCGTCCAGCTCGGCGTCGACGGTGATTTCGCCCCGGGCGGGCAGGATGGTCAACTCCGGGTGGTAGACCGGGACGTAGGGATTGCCGCGCGCGGTGGCGTTCCCGGTGACCTCGGCGGCGAGTGAGGAACCGTCGTCCCCGGCGGCGGCCACGGGCGGCACGGCCGCGATGAGGACCGCGACCAGGGCCGCGAGCAGGCAGAGGGGGAACATGACGTTGCGGGTGGACGGGGCGTTGGCGACCAGCATGGGGCACTCCCTGGGCCGGGCGCGGGGCCCGGTCTGCGACCGTTGGGTGGGGTGTTCCGGATTCCAAGGCCGTCGGGGGTTGGCCTGCATGGGGGGTTACGCCCGAAG
>JAHJTW010000128.1 GCA_018829565.1 bacterium
CCCCGTCCGGACGGGGGTTTCGTGACTTTTTCAATAAACCAATCCCGAAAATATCAAAGCGGCCATCCCAGCAGCAGCCGGTTCTTGGGCGTGATGTCGCCGGGGATCGGGAAAGGTCGGGGATGGGATAGGCTCCTGGGTTGGTCGACCGGGCACGGTAAATCGCCGGACCAGTATCTCAGCACACCTTGCCTCTGTGAACCCCAAGGGCACCCGGAGACCCCGCGGCCGGCCTCACGGCGTTTTGATCTTTTACCGCAAAACCCCCACACGTGCGCGGGTTTCATGACATTTTCGCAAACCCCACCCAAAAGCGCGGGGAAACCAAAGAAACAGGTGCGAAATAATCCGAAATCGGTTATCATTTTCACCCTGAACCGTCGCCACGCCCCTCGAGATCCTACCCCAGGAGCATCCATGCAGACCGGAAAGAAGCTGGGCCACTACGAGATCGCCGAGAAGATCGGAGCCGGAGGCATGGGTGAGGTCTGGCGCGCCCGCGACACCCGGCTGGGCCGAGACGTGGCGCTCAAGTTCCTGCCGCCGGAGTTCGCCGCCGACGAGGAGCGCCTGGCCCGGTTCCGCCGCGAGGCCAAGGTCCTGGCCCAGCTGCATCACCCCAACATCGCCTCCATCTTCGGCCTGGAAGAGACGGACGGGGCGATCTTCCTGGTCATGGAGCTGGTCGAGGGGGACGACCTCTCGGACGTGCTGCGGCCCGGCGCCCTGTCCATCGATGACGCCATCAGCGTGGCCAAGCAGATCGCCGAGGGGCTCGAGGAGGCCCACGAGCACGGGATCGTCCACCGCGACCTGAAGCCCGCCAACATCAAGCGGGCCCCCGACGGCCGGGTGAAGATTCTCGATTTCGGGCTGGCCGTGGCCATGGCCGGCCAGTCGGCGGCCGAGGAGAAGAGCGTCAGCGGCATGCCCACCATGACCGCGGCGGTGACGCAGGCCGGGGTGATCCTGGGCACGGCCGCCTACATGAGCCCCGAGCAGGCCCGCGGCCTGGCCGTCGACCGGCGCTCTGACATCTGGGCCTTCGGCGTGATCGTCTTCGAGATGCTCACCGGCCGTCGCCTGTTCGAGGGGGAGACGGTGACCGACACCCTGGCGGGGATCCTCAAGACCGATCCCGACTGGAGCAGCCTGCCGGACAACCTGCCCCACCAGGTGGAGCGCGTGATCCGGCGGTGTCTGACCCGGGATCCGCGGCAGCGCCTGCGCGACATCGGCGAGGCCCGGGTGCGCCTCGAGCAGCCCGACGCCGAATCGGGCGTGTTCACCGGCGCGGTGCGGCCCCTGGACCTGCCCGGACCGTCGCGGCTGCGCTACCTGCCGTGGGCCCTGCTCATCGTAGCTGTGGCCGCCCTGGGCTTCACGGCCTTCAACGGCCGCGGCGACCGCGGCGACACCAGCCCCATCCAGGTGGCCATCCCCGCGCCGCCCGATGCGGTGTTCCAGCTGAACACCTCGTTTCCAGCGCTGCCGGTGATCTCCCCGGACGGACGGTACGTGGTCTTCGGCGCCCGGTCGAACGAGGGGCACGACACCCAGCTCTACCTGCGCGCCCTGGACGCCAACCAGGCGGTGGCCCTGGACGGCACCCGCAACGCCCAGTACCCGTTCTGGTCGCCCGACAGCAAGTGGATCGCCTACTTCGACCGCAACGAGGGGCTGAAGAAGGTCCCGGTGAACGGCGGGCCCGATCAGACCATCTGCCAGGCCGACAACGCCAAAGGCGGCAGCTGGAGTCCCGACGGCATCATCGTCTTTTCCCCGAGCTTCAACGCGGGACTCATGAAGGTCTCGGCCCTGGGGGGAGAACCCGAGCCGGTGACCCACCTCGAGGGCGATGCCGGGTTCGATTCCCACCGCCACCCCTGGTTCCTGCCCGATGGCCGCCGGTTCCTGTACCTGGCCCGGGCGTCGTCGGAGGGCGGCAGCGAGATCCGCGTGGCCAGCATCGACGGGGATTCGTCCCGGGTGCTCATCAAGAACCGCGCCGCCGTGGAGTACTCCTCGGGCCATCTGCTCTTCATGCGCAAGCAGGTCCTCATGGCCCAGCCGTTCGATCCGGATCGGGTGGAGTTCACGGGAGATCCGGTGACCATCGCCTCGGACGTGCTCGTGGTCACAGGCGCGGCCAAGGGGGTGTTCTCGAGTTCGGCAAGCGGCTCGCTGGTCTACCTGCGGGGTGCGGACATCACCCTGTCCGCCAGCGTGGCCTGGATGGACCGCAAGGGCAACGTGATCGAGGAGATCCCCGACAACGACCCCTTCAACACCGCGGTCCTCTCGCCGGACGAGAAGTTCATCGCTCTGACGGTCTACGACGCCACCCGCTCGCACCGGGACATCTGGATCTACGAGATCGAGCGGCAGTTCAAGACCCGCTTCACCACCGAGGGATCGGACGAGCGCTATCCCCTGTGGTCTCACGACGGCCAGCATCTCTACTACATCTCCAACCAGGACGGATACTTCAAGGTCTACCGCAAGTCCGTCAGCGGCACCCGACCGGCCGAGATGATGCTCGATCTCGGCAAGGACGTGCTGATCTGGGACCTCTCGTCCGACGGGCGGTACCTGCTCATTTCCAGGATGGGGGACAAGACCTTCAACGACCTCTACGTGGCCGACCTCACCGGCAAGGAGGACCTGCGGGCCCTGCTCCAGTCGGATGGAGAGGACGCGGCGGCCCGCTTCTCGCCCGACGGACGCTGGATCACCTACTGGACCACCAAGTCGGGCGTCGGCCAGGTCTGCATCGCGCCCTGGCCCGGCATGGAATACACCCGGCAGGTGTCCACCGAGAGCGGGACCTGGCAGTACTGGAAGGGCGACAGCAGCGAACTGGTCTTCCAGGGAGCAAGCGGGAACATCTACTCGTCCACCATCGCCACCGAGGACGGCCGGCTGAAGATCGGCTCCCCGGAGATGCTCTTCGTGCACCGGGGGATGCAGTTCGACGGCCCATTGATCGACATGACCGCCGACGGGCAGCGGTTCCTCTCGGTCATGACGATCGATGCGGTGCCGCCGGAATTCGCCGACCTGATCATCGGCTGGCCGGGGTTGGTTCCGGGGAGGTGAACGCTCATCCGAGCTAGGGCCGCCGCGGCGGCCCCCAGCCCTTCCGGCACCGGAGTCCGGGCATGCGGACCACCGGACACCCCTGCTCCTCGCTCACCCCGTCGGGCCACGCGAAGGCGGGGTCCAGGGACCGGAAGTGGTCCAGCGTGTAGGGCCACAACGTGATCTCCGAGGAGTTCCGATCGGGCCCGGGACGGATGTGGCACCCGGGACCGAAATCCACCTCCCCCAGTTCCGTCGAGATGATCAGGCGCGGCAGCTCGCGGCCGCTGCCGTTGCGGCGCAGTTCGGTGGCGATGCCGACGATGGTGTCGATGTCCACCGGCCGCCCGGAGTTCCAGGCCCGCTGCGTCTGCGCGCCGGCCACGTACAGGTGATGGAACTCGAAGCCGAACTGGCGGCACCGGGACGACAGCGCCCGCATGGCGGCCGGGCTGTCGTTGACGTCGTGCAGCAGACAGCTGTTGAGATAGACGGTGACGCCGCGCTGGTGGAACAGCTCGACGACCCGGCGGTGGGAATCCTGGAGCTGGTCGGCGCTCAGGACCAGCGTCTCCAGCTCGAAGCGCACCGGATCGGGCACCTCGAGGCTCTGCAGGGCCGTATAACGCTCCACCACCGAGGGGTCGTAGAGCAGGGGATCGTCGTGGAAGACCCGGCTCCGCATGCGGAACGACCGCACGTTCGACCCGGCCCGCAGGGCGTGGACGACCCGCTCGATCTCGTCCAGGGAATGGGGCAGGTCGGTGTCCGTGCGCAGCACGGCGTCGGTGATCTCGGGACGCGCGGCCACGTAGTCGACGTTATGAGGCCAATCCACGCTTGGCCAATATACAGGTCTCAATAAGGTTCAGAATTCCAACATCGCCGCCTTGAGGAACGCTTGGGCCACCTGGAATCGGACCACCGAGCACTTGGCGCGTTCTTATTGGAGGGTCCGCCTCGATTGTGAACATTGCCGGCCTTGACCACCCATCCCTTCCCTCGCCCAGAAGCAGGTCGGGCCGGTGATGTTCAGCAGATTCCGGGGTCGTTTCCATCGCCTGGCGGGCAATCGCCTCTTGAGCTGGCC